>NZ_JBFUBK010000015.1:0-78397 GCF_056405815.1 Pseudomonas sp. P1_F1_2
AAGTTTTCAAAGTTTCGCTTGGAAATCTTTAACAACTTCAACCACTTGCGCTTCCGATCACTCGGTAGCGGGAGGCGAATTCTACAGCGTTACACGCTGCTGTCAACACCTCTTTTTCAACTCCTTTCGGACTTCGATGAACTGAAGCCACTCACTGCCGAAAACTGCGTAACTCTTTGTTTACCAAGGAGTTTTCCGTTTCGACTGCGCCGGAAGTGGGGCGAATTATAGACACCCTGAATCTGCCGTCAAGCACTGATTTGGCTTTTCTATCAAACAGCCCAAAATCATTGCCATATATAGACGTACACGCCACGAATGCGCACTATATTGCCCAACTGCACAACAAAGAACTTCCGCTTCCTACTTCGGACGACTCCACGTAATGAACGATCAACCCCGCAGCCTTGCCTCGACCTTGTTCTCGGTAGGCCTGCTCATAATAGCCATGGCGTCGATCCAGTCCGGAGCTTCTTTGGCTAAAAGCATGTTCCCGGTTATCGGAGCTCAAGGAACCACCACCCTACGCCTCATTTTCGCCAGCGTGATCATGCTGCTCCTGCTTCGTCCATGGCGGGCGAAGCTCACTGCAAAATCCCTGCGCACCGTCATCATCTATGGCATGGCACTGGGCGGCATGAATTTCCTCTTCTATATGTCCTTACGCACTGTCCCTTTGGGAATTGCAGTAGCCCTGGAGTTCACCGGGCCATTGGCAGTGGCGATCTATGCTTCGCGCCGGGCAATCGACTTTTTGTGGATAGCGCTGGCGGCTGCGGGCTTGCTGCTATTAATCCCCACAGACGCATCAACCATGGGAATCGACCTGGTAGGGGCCGGTTACGCCCTGGGAGCGGGAGTCTGCTGGGCCCTATACATTCTGTTCGGCCAGAAGGCCGGTGCCGACAATGGTGTACAGACCGCAGCACTGGGCGTGATGATTGCCGCATTGTTCGTGGCCCCTATCGGCATCGTCCATGCAGGGACCGCGCTGCTGACTCCTTCGTTGATCCCCGTGGCCATAGGGGTCGCCATTTTATCCACCGCCCTGCCCTACACGCTGGAGATGGTCGCCCTCACCCGCATGCCCGCACGGACTTTCGGCACATTGATGAGCATCGAACCTGCGGTTGGCGCCTTGTCAGGCTTGTTGTTCCTGCATGAGTATCTATCGCTGTCACAGTGGATGGCTATCTTGTGCATCATTCTGGCTTCCGTGGGCGCAACCATGACTATGGGCAGTGCTGCCAAGCCAGCAGTTGCGGCAGATTGATACAGGATTTAACGCAGGTCTGGTAATTGACGCTCAATTAGGCCATGTTTAGGCCCGTAACCCAGCGCCAGACATGGATTTTTCAGGATAGGGATACCAAAACGCTTAAGCGAAAGCGAATGCAGCCAGACCCGGGCACAAGATCCGGGAACGCTAGTAAGGACAGCAATGAAACGAATTTTGATATTGATCGCCGTTCTGGCAGTTGCGGGTTGTGCGGCGACCTCGAAAACACAAGTCAAACATGGCAAGAAAGGGCTGCATATCAACTGTTCGGGGCTCTCATCCTCGTGGGAAAAGTGCTACACCAGCGCCGCCAACTCTTGCGCACCCAAAGGGTACAAGGTCATTGCCAAGTCGGGGGACGCGGTGGAGGAGCCAGGCGATTATCCGTTCGGTCTCAACCCTGCCGGTTACACCAGCCGCAGCATGATCGTCATTTGCAAATAGGCTGATGCCGCCCCGCAATCTGACGGCCAATCTCGTCGTAACTGGATTTCAACACATTGCGCTGGATGTCTGGCGTTGCCAGCATCCGTGCGACAACTAAAGCACCGATGCATTGCGACAGAATTGCCCAAGCCAGGCTGTCGCTTTCCAGAATACGCGCCCAACTCTCCTGTAGCTGACAAATCCAGCGCTCTGCCTGTTTGCGAACCACCATGTCCGAACGAGCAATTTCCGCGCCCAACGCGGGCAGCGCGCATCCGGATTCCGGATGTTCGACATGCGCCATGCTCAAGTAATGCTTCAGGCATCGCTCAAGTTTTTCGCTCCCCCCATCGGTGCCTAATCGTTCCACGCTTTGACCCAGTTCACGCTCGACGATTGAAGAGAACAGTTCATCCTTTGACGAGAAGTGACTGTAGAAAGCCCCGCCGCTCAAACCGATTGCCTTCATTAATCCGTCGACGCCGACCGTGGAAAAACCTGACTTCTTGGCAGACACCGAACTGCTTTCCAGCAACTTTTGTTTGGTTTCCAACTTGTGATTGGCCGAGTAGCGCATTGCAAGTCCTCAGGATTGATCGTCTTGACGTCTGTGGAATCGTAGCATAACGTTCGTTTAGTTAACGATCGTTTATCAAAGGGGCCACCTATGAATAATAAGAAAGTCGTACTGGTTGTCGGCGCTGGTGATGCTACCGGCGGCGCCATTGCCAAGCGTTTTGCACAGGAAGGCTTCGTCGCCTGTGTCACCCGGCGCAGCGCAGACAAACTTCAGCCATTGGTCGATGCCATCAAAGCTGATGGCGGAGATGCCCATGGCTTTGCCTGCGATGCACGCAAGGAGGAAGATGTAATCGCGCTAGTCGAACAAATCGAAAGCCAGATCGGGCCCATCGAAGCATTTGTCTTCAATATCGGCGCCAACGTGCCCTGCAGCATTCTTGAAGAAACCGCCCGCAAGTATTTCAAGATTTGGGAAATGGCCTGTTTCTCAGGTTTTCTCAATGCTCGCGAAGTCGCCAAGCGCATGGCCAAGCGTCAGCGGGGCACGATCCTGTTCACCGGGGCTACAGCAGGCATGCGCGGTGCTGCGGGCTTTGCTGCGTTCGCTGGTGCCAAACATGGTATTCGTGCCTTGGCGCAAAGCATGGCGCGAGAACTCGGCCCGATGAATATTCACGTTGCTCACGTCGTTGTCGACGGCGCCATCGATACTGACTTCATCCGTGAGAGCTTTCCGGAAAAGTACGCAACCAAGGACGAAGACGGCATTCTTAACCCCGAGCACATCGCCGAAAACTATTGGTATCTGCACAGCCAGCCACGGGACTCCTGGACATTCGAGCTGGATTTACGCCCCTGGAGCGAACGCTGGTAAGCCCTCCCCTACAACAATAAACAGAGTGCACCGACCATGAGCAAAACCGTGGAGTTCTTTTTCGACCTCGGCAGCCCGGCCACCTACCTGGCTTATACCCAGCTACCGAAAATCTGCGAACAAACCGACAGCCAATTGATTTACAAGCCAATGCTGCTGGGCGGCGTGTTCAAAGCCACCGGCAACGCTTCACCGGCGACCATCCCGGCCAAGGGTCGTTATATGTTTCAAGATCTCGACCGCTACGCAAAACGTTACGGTGTACCACTGAAATTCAATCCGCACTTCCCCATCAACACACTGATGCTCATGCGCGCAGTGACTGGAATTCAGTTACGTCAGCCCGAACGTTTCCCGGCGTTTATCGACTGCCTGTTCACTGCCCTCTGGGTCGAAGGCCGTAGCCTTGATGATCCTGCCACCGTTGCCGCCGTGTTGACTCAAAACGGTTTTGACCCGCAAACAGTCCTCGCCCTGACGGCCGATGAGGAGGTCAAAGCCGCTCTCAAGGACAATACCGAGAAAGCCATACAGCGCGGTGTATTCGGCGCACCGAGTATGTTCGTCGGCGATCAGCTGTTCTTCGGCCAGGATCGGTTGGACTTCGTGATTGAAGCCCTGAGTTAAATCTCGATCACTAACCGCCCCTTCGCTGCTCCCGAAACGAGCATTTCATGAGCAGCCTCGGCAGTTTCCAGCGTGAACTGCCGAGAATCGAGCAACGGCTTCAACTGACCCGCCTCAATCAACCGCGCCGCTTCATTAAGAATCTGGCCATGACGTTCAAGTCCCTTCCCCGTCAGCAACGGCAATAGCGTAAACACCCCGGAATAACTCGCCCCACGAAACGAGAGCGGCGCAAGGCTGTGCTGCCCCCAACCCAGACAGCTCACTACATGCCCCTCATAAACCCGAACGGCCTTGAACGAGTCATCCAGCACCGCGCCACCCACCGTGTCATAGACGATATCGAAGCCCTCCCCGGCCGTGAATTCAGCCACATAGCTTTCAACCGAAGACGCGCGGTAATCAATAAACGTTGCACCGAAACTTTCGATAGTTGCCCGCTGCCCCGCTGAACCGGTTGCGAACACGTCAGAACCGAACGCCCGGGCAATTTGCACAGCCACATGTCCGACACCGCCGCCGCCGCCATGGATCAGCACCTTCTGACCGGCCCGCACCCGAGCCCGATCAACTAGCCCTTCCCACGCGGTGATCAATACCAAAGGCAGCCCTGCGGCCTCGCGCATACTCAAGTTGCCCGGTTTGCGTGCCAGAAGCCGCGAATCGACCACCGCGAACTCCGCCAGGGAACCCTGCGCGCCACCGATACCGGTCGCCATCGCGAAGACTTCATCACCAGGCATCCATCCACTGACGCCCTCTCCCAGCGCCTCAACTGTCCCCGCTAAATCCATGCCCAATACGGCCGGTAACGGCTGACGCGCATGAGCAGCTTGCCCCGCACGAATCTTTCCATCCAAAGGGTTCACCCCGCTGGCCTTGATCCTGATCAGCACCTGACCCACTCCCGGCACGGGCCGCGACAGGGAAACCAAGCGTAAAGGCCCATTGGCCGAGTCAACAATCAGAGCGCGCATTTCAAGTGAGTCAGTCATTTCGCAGATTCCCGTCAGAAGTGTGTGTGCGGGATTCATCTTCGTCCAGATCACTCATGCCGATAAGACACCATATAGCTATAGTACGTATGCCCATTTGGCATCAATGAGAACTCCCGTGGACACACTCAACGCAATGGCAACCTTCGTCCGTGTCGTCGAACGCGGCAGCTTCTCGGCCGTCGCCCGGGAGATGCAGACCAGCCAGCCGACCATCAGCAAAATTTTAAAAGCGCTCGAAACCAAACTCGGCACAAAGCTGATTAGCCGCAGCACCCGTCAACTGTCACTGACGGATGAAGGTCAGAGGTACTACGACGAATGTCGCCAAATCCTTGCAGCGGTGGACGCGGCAGAACATCGTTTTCAATCAGGACGCGAATCCATTTCCGGCAACTTGAAAATCGGCTCATCCGTGAGTTTCGGGCGCCTGCAGATTGCACCGCGCCTCCCCGACTTTCTAAAAACGCACCCTCAGGTTCAAATTGACCTGCAACTCAGCGATCAAAACCAGGACCTGGTCAGTGAAGGGCTGGACGTGACATTCAGAATCGGTGAGCTGAGCGACAGCGGTCTGCTCGCACGCCACATCGGCACCACCCACCGGATAACCGTTGCAGCGCCTGAGTACCTCAAGCAATTCGGCCAGCCCCAAACCCCGGAAGACCTCGGCGCGCACAACTGCCTGCAATTCAACTTGCTGAACAGTCAAAACCTATGGATTTACAAAAGAGGCGCCCGGCAACACGAAGTACGCATCAAGGGTAACGCGCAAAGCAACAACTCCGAGGCGATCCGCGAGATGGTGCTGGGGGGATTGGGGATTGCGTTGTCGCCAGTCTGGCTGTTCAGTGAGGATCTGAAGGCCGGCCGGGTGAAAGCCATTTTGCAAGACTACACGACGCAGTCACTGCCGATTCATGCAGTGTCCCCGGCGAATCGTCGCCAATCCGCCAGGGTTAAAGCATTTGTCGACTACATGAGCCAGGCGCTCGACCAAGCGCCTGACCTCCAACCCGTCAAATAGCCGCGGTGCGGGTGTTCAACCACTCAAGGGCGGCGCCATCGAGCAATGGACTCAAGCGTTCGCGCACCTCGGCGTGGTAAGCGTTGAACCACTGCTTCTCTTCCAGAGTCAGCAGCGACGGCTCCAGACAGCGGGTGTCAATCGGGCATAGCGTCAGGGTTTCGAACTTGAGGAACTCTCCGAACTCGCTTTTGCCCGCCTCACGGTTCAGCACCAGGTTCTCGATCCGCACGCCCCAACGCCCCGGACGGTAAGTGCCCGGCTCGATGGAAGTGATCATGCCCGGCTGCATCGCGGTTTGCGGCGCAGCAGCGGCCTGATAGGCGATGACCTGCGGGCCTTCGTGAACATTGAGGAAATAGCCAACGCCATGGCCAGTGCCGTGACCGTAGTCGACGTTTTCTGCCCAGATTGGAGCGCGTGCGATAGCATCCAGCAGCGGCGACAAGATCCCTTTGGGGAATTGCGCGCGGGACAGTGCAATCACACCTTTAAGTACTCGCGTGCAGTCGCGCTTCTGCTCATCTGTCGGAGTCCCCACCGGCACCATTCGCGTGATATCGGTAGTGCCACCCAGGTACTGACCGCCGGAGTCGATCAGCAACAGGCCGTCACCCTCGATCACCGCGTGCTCTTCTTCGGTCGCGTGGTAATGCGGCATCGCGCCATTGGCGTTGAACGCGGCGATGGTATTGAAGCTCAGCGACACGTAATCGGGACGTCGGGTACGCGCGGCAGTGAGGTGCTCGTCGATGGTCAGCTCGGTGATGCGTTCACGACCCAAGGCCGAGTCCAGCCACGCGAAGAATTCACAGAGGGCGGCACCGTCCTGCTCCATGGCCTGGCGAATGTGCTCGGCATCGGCCAGGCTTTTCTGCGATTTGGCCAGCGTGGTCGGGTTCAGGCCTTCGACCAGTTTTACGCCGGCATCGAGGTTGCCCAGCAAACCGGCGGTGACACGCGCCGGGTCTACCAGCAGGCTCGTGCCGCTCGGAACGGCGCGCAAGGCAGCGTCCACTTCACTGTAATCACGCAGGATCACACCGTCTTGTTCCAGTACCGCACGCAGCTCGGCATCGACTTTGCTCAGTGCCACGAACAGGGTTGCCTGCTCCTGGCTGACCAGGGCGAAGGACACGAAGACCGGGTTGAACGACACGTCTGCGCCGCGCAGGTTGAACAACCAGGCGATGTCATCGAGGGTGGCGACAAAATGCCAGTCAGCGCCTCGATCTTTCATTACCTCGCGCACCTTCGCGAGCTTTTCGCCACGGCTGACCGTCGCTTGCGGTGGCAAATGTTGATAGATCGGCTCGTTCGGCAACGTCGGGCGATCGCTCCAGACTTCGCTCAACAAATCGATATCGGTACGCAGGCGGGCGCCACGCTCTTCGAGCTTGCCACCCAGCGTTCGCGCCGAGGCCACGGCCATGACCGCACCGTCCACCGCGACGACGCCACCTTCTGGGGTTTGCTCGGCCAGCCAGTCCAGCGGGCCTGGCTGGCCCGGCTGCAGCTTGACCAACTCGATGCCGCTGCCTTTGAGCTCCTTGGTCGCTTGCTCCCAATAACGGCTGTCGGCCCAGACGCCAGCAAAGTCCGGCGTCACGATCAGTGTGCCGACCGAGCCATGGAAGCCCGACAACCACTGCCGTCCCTGCCAGTAGCCTGGCAAGTATTCCGAGAGGTGCGGATCGGCCGACGGCACCAGCAAGGCATGAATGCCTTCGCGGCTCATCAGTTCGCGGGTTTGCGCCAGGCGCTGGGGCACCGATCCATTGATCGAAGGCTGYGTACTCATCATGTCTCCTGCTAATCACTTCAGCTTATTGTTGAGTGCCGATCTGAGTCGGCGCTTTAAGGCGCTACTGCCAGAATGCCGGGGCACTGGCGCAGGCGGCTTTGATCAGGTGCACCGCTTGGTCGATGTCTTGCTCGGTGGTGAACCGCCCGAGACTCAAGCGAATCGTGCGGCTCGCCGAGCGGGCGTCATGCCCCAGGGCCAGCAACACATGGGATGGAACGTTGCTGGCAGAGTTGCAGGCCGATGTCGCGGAAAATGCGATCGAATGGCTCAATGCCGTGGAGTTGAACTCGCCTTCGCTGAAGGTCAGGCTCAGAGTATGGGGAATGCGTTGGGTCGGGCTGCCATTGAGACGAACGCCGGGAAGGCTCAGCAGTTGCTCAAGCAAGCGCTCCCGCAACCGGACGATCGTGGCTTTCTCTTCATCGAACGCAGCGCCAGCCAAGGCGAAGGCCACACCCATCGCTGCGATCTGATGAGTCGCGAGGGTGCCGGAACGTAAACCGCCCTCGTGACCGCCGCCGTGAATCTGCGCCTGCAAGCGTGGTTGCGCGCGCGGGCCGACGTACAGCGCGCCGATGCCTTTGGGGCCGTAGATTTTGTGGGCGGAAAACGACATCAAATCCACGGGCAGGTGGGCCAGATCGATGGCCACTTTCCCTGCACCTTGAGCCGCGTCAACGTGAAACAGCGCATCGCGGGCGCGCACGACTTCGCCGATGGCAGCGATGTCATTGAGCGTACCCAGTTCGTTGTTGACCAGCATCAGCGACACCAGAAAGGTGTCTTCGCGCATCGCTTCGCTGACCGCTTGCGCCGTGATCAAACCGTCGGTGTCTGRCACCAGATACGTCACCGCCACACCGGCGTCCTGTAACTGTTTGGCCGTGTCGAGAATCGCCTTGTGTTCGATCTGGCTGGTAATGAGGTGCCCGCCACTGACGCCGCGTGCCGGGGCCACGCCCTTGAGCGCGAGGTTGTTCGATTCGGTGGCGCCGGAGGTCCAGACGATCTGGTCAGCGGTAGCGCCCACCAGTTCGGCGACCTGCTGCCGTGCGTGGTCCACCGACCGCCGAGCCTGCTGGCCATAAGCATGGGAGCTGGACGCCGGGTTGCCGAAGTTGCCGGTAAAACCCAGACACTCGACCATGACCTTGATGACCCGCTCATCCACCGGCGTGGTGGCGGCGTAGTCGAAATACAACGGACGTTTATTCATAAAAGACTCGCAGAGCGTGTTCCGGGATCAGGAAGCTCATAACGGAAACGTCAAAGCGCAGCCTTGTGAGCTGCGCCGATACTTCAGCACGTTAGAAATACCTGATCGGAAGCCGTTAAAGAAGAACAACTTCATTTAAAAGTGCGTAGGAACGCTCCTGAAGTCGAGCTTAACAGGCATCGGGCAACCGGATGAAGCAATGCGTCAGCTAAAGCTTTCAAGAAGTAACGGATACAGAGAAGCCACCAACAGCAGGGCCATGCCCCAATTGAACAGGCGCAACCAGCGGCGGTCCTTCAACACATTGCGTAACAACGTGCCGCACCCGGCCCAGATACCAACGCTCGGCAGGTTGATCACGGCAAACACCGCCGCAATGATGATCACATTGGTGAAATAGCCCTGCATCGGCGTGTAGGTACTGATGGCACCGATGGCCATGATCCACGCCTTGGGATTGACCCATTGGAACGCCGCTGCGCCCAGGTAAGTGATGGGTTTGCTTTCGCCGTTCTCGCTCTCGGAGACCGGACCTGAATGGGCGATTTTCCATGCCAGATAAAGCAAATACGCCGCACCGACGTAGCGCAACACGGTGTAGAGCAAAGGATAGGTTTGAAACACGGCGCCGAGGCCGAACCCGACGGCGACCACCAGGACAAAGAAACCACAGGTGACGCCCAACATGTGCGGGATGGTGCGGTTAAAGCCGAAGTTCACACCCGATGCCAGCAACATGGTGTTGTTGGGGCCGGGAGTAATCGAGGTGACAAGCGCAAACAGGGCCAGGCCCATCAGCAGATCGAGTGAAAGCGTCATGAGCGGCGGTCCATAAGGGTCAATCGGGTGTTAAGACCCTATCGCACGCCTTGCCGGAAACCCACGGACAGTTTCGGAAAACTTCGAGCGGTACAGTTCTTGATCAGCTTGGGCGACCGTGAAGCTGTACAGCACGCTCGGCGTTCATCTCGCCTTGTTTATCGAAACCAAAGGATTTTTGCGGCTGCCCGAGCAAGGCGGCTTTCCTGGCGTGGTACTCCTCAAAAGACAGACCACGACGGTTCAATTCCTCAAGCGCCAGTTCCTTGGATTCTTCGGCGGTATATGGCCGCAATTCCGGAGACACATGGCTGGCACAACCGGCGAGAACAGAGAGCGCGAGCAGCAGGAAAGTGGCGGTGAGAGTGTTCATTGTTAGCGTCCTGGCATCTGGGTTCGGGGCAATGAACACAGGCTACCTGCGCGGCTTCAAGGGCAGAAATCAACGCTCTCGATAGTGGCTATCAACTTTGGCAAACGTCGTTCTGTTCTCAACCTGTATATCTCCAAAAGATCTATAAATATTTATTTATGTTCTTTTACGGAATAACAGACTCTCTTTATAACACCTCCAGCGCCTCACCCACTGCCGACTGGCCCGCGTCCCATGTCTTTCAAACGAGAGGCTGAGTCAGGACTTGTTTTCATAGCCATTTCCTCATGGAGCGACCCCCATGCAACTGCTGACCTTGCCGCCCTCACCCGCGCTGGCGACCTCGATCCGCGCCACCGCGCAGGTGTTCGAAGATCCGAAATCCCAAGCCTTGCTTGCCCATGTGCAGCAGGTCGCGCCCAGCGAAGCCAGCGTACTGATCAGTGGCGAAACCGGCACTGGCAAGGAGTTGGTGGCGCGGCACATCCACAACCTGAGTACCCGACGCAACCGGCCCTTCGTGGCGGTGAATTGCGGCGCATTTTCCGAATCGCTGGTTGAGGCCGAATTGTTCGGTCACGAAAAAGGTGCATTCACCGGCGCGCTGAACGCCAAGGCCGGCTGGTTCGAGGAGGCCCACGGCGGCACGCTGTTTCTCGATGAAATTGGCGACCTGCCAATGGCGATCCAGGTCAAGCTGCTGAGGGTGCTGCAGGAGCGTGAAGTGGTCCGACTCGGCTCGCGCAAGAGCATTCCCATCGATGTGCGCGTAGTGGCGGCGACTAACGTGCAATTGGAAAAGGCCATCAACGCCGGGCATTTTCGCGAGGACCTGTATTACCGACTCGACGTGGTCAGCCTGGACCTCAGCCCGTTGCGCGAACGCCCCGGCGACATCCTGCCGCTGACCCGGCATTTCATCCAGGTCTACAGTCAACGCTTGGGTTACGGCAGCATCACCCTCAGCAAAGAAGCCGAACTGAAACTGCGAGGCTACAGTTGGCCGGGCAACATCCGAGAGCTGGAAAACGTTATTCACCACACGCTGTTGATCTGCCGTAACGGCGTGATTGAACGCGATGACCTGCGCCTGTCCAACATGCGCATCGAGCGTCAGGATGACCAACACGTCGGCACCGATGATTCACCGGAAGCCATGCTGAATCAGGCCTTTCAAAAACTCTTCGCAGAACAGGCCGGTGCACTGCATGAAAAAGTCGAAGATGCGTTGTTGCGCGCAGCCTATCGCTTCTGTCATTACAACCAGGTGCACACCGCTGCCCTGCTGGGTCTGAGCCGTAACGTAACCCGCACGCGGCTGATCAAAATCGGCGAACTGGCAGTCAACAAGCGTCGGGTCACGGAGAATGTCCAGGGCGAGCGCGTGATGCAGTTGTCGATTTAGCCCACCAGATTGCAGTGCAGCGCATCATCGGGGCCAAGCGCCAAGCTGTGCAGCACCTGGAACGAACCGAACGTCACGGTTTTCGCCTGGTGGGCGCGGATCAAACCCCAGAAATCCTGCTCACCCCGTTCAAAGCTGCGAAATGCGGCTTCACCGGCTTCGCGCGTTTGCCATTGCAAGTAGTTGAGTACCCGCCGGCCATCATCGCTGGCCTGGATACTCGCACTCAAGAAGCCACTGAAATCCCGGGCCAGGYGCTCGGTCTGCAGGGACAGGGCCGTCACCAGCGCCGGTTGCCGATGGGGCTCGATCTCGAATTCGATCAATTGGGTGAAGCCGCGGTTGTTTGCTGACAATTGCATGAACAGTCCCCTTCATGTGTAAACCGATTGTTGCGATCCGAAGGCCTGCAGGGTAAAACCTCTAGCTAACTAGAGGTCAATAGGCAATGTTCAAATGATCACCCCGGAAAATCTGCATAAAGAACTCACCGTTGGCCAACTGGCCGCCCGCAGCGGTGTGGCGGTCACGGCGCTGCACTTTTATGAGTCCAAGGGTTTGATCAAAAGCAACCGCAATCAGGGCAATCAGCGGCGCTATCCACGAGAAGTGTTGCGGCGGGTGGCGTTGATCAAAGTGGCCCAGCGTCTGGGAATTCCATTGGTGGAGATCGGTGAGGCGCTGAAATCGTTGCCGGATAACCGGGCGCCGACGGCGGCAGACTGGAAGGCGTTGTCAGCGCAGTGGAGCCGGGATCTGGACGCGCGGATCAATCAGTTGATGTTGCTGCGCGACAAGCTCAATGGCTGCATCGGGTGTGGATGTCTGTCGATGGAGGCGTGTCCACTGCGCAATTTTGGCGATGTGCTGGGGGAGCGTGGGCCGGGCGCGCAGCTGCTGGAATCCGCTGCAGAACCGAAATAGCGACGCGGCCTTCGCGGGCAAGCCCGCTCCCACAGGTACAGTGGTGAACTTGTTCGCGAAGGCGACCTTCTGGTCGGCGAGTGTTTAGAACCCCGGCGCAATTTGCCCTTTATAGCGGGTCAAGATGAACTGCCGCACTTCATCCGAATTCAATGCTTTTGCCAGTTTCTGCAAGCCAGGATCATTGATGTTATCCGGCCGTGCCACCAGAAACTCGATGTACAAGCTCTTGCCCTTCTCGACGATCAAGGCGCTGTTGGTGTCGATCCCCGCTTCAAGTGCGTAGTTGGCGAAGACAAAGGCCAGGTCGACCTGACTCACCGAGCGCGCCAGCAATGCGCCTTCCAGCTCACGAATCTTCAGGTGTTTGGGGTTTTCGATAATGTCCCGCTGGGTGGCCAAGGTGTTGCTCGGGTCCTTGAGTTTGATCAGCCCGGCTTCGTGCAACAGCACCAGCGCACGGCCGGTGTTCACCGGGTCGTTGGGGATCGACACGGTGGCGCCATCCTTGAGCTCGGCGATGTTTTTGATTTTGGTCGAGTAGGCACCGAACGGTTCAATGTGCACGCCGACCACCGGCACCAGATCGGTGTGGCGAGTCTTGTTGTAATCATCGAGAAACGGGCGGTACTGGTAATAGTTGGCGTCGAGGTTCTTCAGGGCCAATTGCTGGTTGGGCTGGATAAAATCGGTGAAGACTTTGATGTCCAGGTCCACGCCTTCCTTGGCCAGGGTCGGTTTGATGAACTCGAGGATTTCCGCGTGCGGCACCGGGGTCGCGCCGACGATGAGTTTTTCGTTGGCGTGAGCGCTCAACGACACTAAGGCAGCCAGAATGGCCAGGGTCTTTTTCATGCTTTGCTCCTAGACAGATTAAGTGGCCGTCGTGGGGTGGACGTGGGGCCTGTTGTATTTTTTTGGATCGAATATTTAACGTCGGCTGTAACGCGCCACCAGTCGGTCGCCGGTCATTTGCAGGGCCTGAACCAGAATCAGCAACAGCACCACCGTGACCACCATGACGTCAGTCTGAAAACGCTGATAACCGTAACGAATCGCCAGATCGCCCAGTCCGCCACCGCCAATCACACCGGCCATCGCCGTGTAATCGACCAGCACGATCGCAGTCACGGTGACCGCCGCCAACAGCCCTCCCCGTGCTTCGGGCAACAAGGTGTGGCGGATGATCTGCCACGTATTCGCGCCCATCGCCTGGGTCGCTTCCACGACACCGCGATCCACTTCGCGCAACGCGGTTTCCACCAGCCGTGCAAAAAACGGCGTGCAGCCGACCACCAGTGGCGGAATGGTCCCCGGCACACCGAGCGAGGTGCCGACCAGCAGTGTGGTCAGGGGAATCAACACGATCAGCAAAATGATGAACGGCAGCGAACGCAGCATATTCACGACCACCGACAGCACACGGTAAACGCCGACCGCTTCATGCAACTGGCGCTTGCCGGTCAGAAACAGCACCACCCCCAACGGCAACCCCAGCAGCACGGTGAACCCCAGCGCCGCACCGAGCATGCTCAGGGTGTCGAGGCAGGCCTGGGCGATGTCGGCCCAATAGATATTTTTCAGCAACTCGGCCATCAATCACGACCAGTCGTGGCGCGGCGGTTTCACGCCGTTGAGTAGCCAGTTGCCAACGACGTGGTACTTCCAGCGCACCGGATCGTGCAGGGTATGGACCCGGGCGTTGCGCCAGTGCCGGTCGAAATTGTGCTTCTTCAAGGTCGAGCGGGTGCCACCGAGCTCGAAGAGTTTATTGCTGGTTTCGATGGCGATTTCGGTGGTCAGCACTTTGGCCTTGGCCACCGCCAGGGAGGCTTGGGCGACGTTGTCTTCATCGGGCGCCGGACGCGCCGCATCCAGCGCTCGCCCTGCCCGCTCCAGCAAGGCTTCGGCGGCTTCCAGGCGGATCTCCAGGCCACCGATCTGAATGATGGTCAGCGGATCTTCACTGGCCTTCTCCACGCCCGCGTCGATCCACGGCCGAGCGTATTGCTGAACGAAAGCAATGGTGTCACGCAGTGCCGCACGGGCAATGCCGGCGTCGATGGCCGCCGTGGTCAATTGCGCGAAGGGGCCGGCCAGCGTTGGCGTTTCATAGGACCGATAGGTCGGGAACAGATTGAACGCCGACACGTGCAAGTCTTCGGCGAGCACGGTGCCGCTGGACGTTGTGCGCTGACCGATGCTGTCCCAGTCATCGACGATCACCAGCCCTTTTGATCCGCGTTCGACGAAGGCCAACTGGCCCTTCTGTTCTTCATCCAGCGCCAGCACCGCCAGCCAGTGAGCATAGAGCGAACCGGTGCAATAACCCTTGCGCCCGTTGATCACATGAACATCGCCATAGCGGCGGATCGTCGCCTGGATGTCCTGCACGTTTTTGCCGCCGGTTTCCGACAAGGCATTGGCAAAGCGATGCCCTTGCAGCGCCAGCTCGAAAAAATGCGCCTGCTGTTCGGGTGTGCCTTGCAGGCGGATGTCTTCGAGCAGGCAATAGTGGTTTTGCGGGATCTGCCCCAGAGAAGGATCGGCAGCCGAGATGATCGCGATGACCTGCGCCAGCACCGCACAGGACACCTGAGCACCACCAAATGCCTTCGGCACGCTGATACCCCACAGTCCACTGTTGGAATACAGATCGACGATCTCGGCGGGCACCTGTCGGGTGCGGTCGCGTTCGGCGTCCTGCTCCAGCAATACAGCGGCAACGCGCTCGGCGACGCGCAAGGCTTCGGTGTCATCGGCGATCCGATGGGCGGCCGGCGGGTTAATCGGATAAACGGCAGATTCAGGCATTTGAGGTTCCGGGCAGCAGTGTTTATCAGAGCCATTGCAGCTTCTGTGCCGAGGTCCAGCACCAATGTTTTCGGGCAGTTGACGGGTTTTTTTCAAGTCCTGGCGTCACGCAGCCCAGCAATCTGCTGCTTCGCTGTTGATGGCTGAACAGTGTTGCTGCTCGTCGGGTGCGCGGATGCCAACAAGGGAGTGACCTATATTTATCCGGTCGGAAATCGGCACAGGACACCTTTTCACCCACAACAACAAACAGGGAGATCCATCATGAGCGTCAAACCCATTCCAGAGGGTTATCACAGCATCACCCCGTACCTGGGCATTCAAAAAGCCGCCGAAGCCATCGAGTTCTACAAGAAGGCCTTCGGTGCCATCGAAGTCATGCGCCTGGCCATGCCGGACGGCGGAATCGGGCATGCCGAACTGCGGATCGGYGACTGTCCGATCATGCTCGGCACACCTTGCGACCAGGGTCCATTGAGCAACCCGGACACGTCACCGTCGGTGGGCCTGCATCTGTATGTGACGGACGTGGACAAGTCCTATAAACAGGCGATTGACGCGGGCGGCACGGTGGTGTCCGAGGTCAAGGATCAGTTTTACGGCGACCGCTCCGGGACGTTGAAAGATCCGTATGGGCACCTTTGGTTCCTGGCCACGCGCAAGGAAGACCTGACTCAGCAACAGATTGAGCAGCGGGCGAAGGAGATGTTCCAGCAGGGTTGAGATCGTTGTTGCCACTTCTGGCCCCTTCGCGAAAGAGGCCTCACCGTCAACACACATTTCAGACCTGAAAAAAACCCGCTGACGGGCCACCGGTTCAGCGGGCTTTTTTTACGCGCAACATGGAACCCATGCGAGTCAGATGGACTGCAACGGCATGGTCAGCTCAACCCGCAACCCGTCCGGCTGACTGTTGAAATGCAACGTACAGCCGCAACGCTGGACAATCGCCTGGACAATGGCCAGCCCCAACCCGCAACCGGTGCTCTGACCGTTGCGCCAGAAGCGTTGGGTCAGGTGTTGCAAGTCCTCTTCGGCGATACCCGGGCCATGGTCGCGAACCAGAAAACGCACACGGTTGCCGGTGGTTTCCAGGCTCAACTCCACCGCCCCATCCCCAGGGGTGTGGCGCAAGGCGTTATCGAGCAGGTTGCGCAACGCAGCAATCGACAGCACGGCGGGCATCTGCACCGGCGCAGTGGAGAATGTGCTCGGCATCTGCAGTCTGATGCGTTGGCGATCACCGCTGGCCGCATCCTGAATCGCCAGTTTCGCCACTTGCTCGGCGCTGCACTGCACACCGTCGTCAAACGACAGGCTGCCCTCGACCCGCGCCAGCAACAGCAATTGTTCAAGGGTGCGGTGCATGCGGTCAGCGCCCTCTTCGGCCCGGGCCAGTGATTGATCCCGAGACGCGCCGTCGGTCATGCGCGCCACTTGCAGGTGGGTCTTGATGGCGGTCAGCGGGCTGCGCAGTTCGTGCGCCGCGTCGCCGGTCAGGCGTCTTTCGCGCTCGATGGTCTTGCCGATGCGCTGCAACAGCTGATTCTGGGTTTCCAGCAGCGGTTGCAGTTCACTCGGCAGCGGCTGGATCTGCAAGGGTTCAAGGGAGTCGGCGCTGCGGCGCATCAAGGCATCACGCATCCGGTTGAGCGGCGCCAGACCTTGTCCGATACCGAGCCACAACAGGCACAGACAACCGAGCAACGCCACCCCGACAGGCACCGACGCCGCCAGCAGAATCGACATGTTCAATGCCTCGCGCTCGATTTGCCGGTCGGCCGTGGTAATGCGCAGGTCACCCCGGGCCAACGTGAAACTGCGCCACGGCGCACCATCAATCATCTGATCGTGGAAACCCATTTTCTCGGCTTCCAGTTTTTGTTCGGGATCGCTGTGACTGCGAGCGAGAATTTCCCCACGCAATGAACTGACCTGACAGGCCATGCCACCAGGAATGTTCAGTTGCTCCGCACTGAAATGGGTGCCCTCGCCTTTGCTCGGCAATGCCGGCAATTGTTCCAGCAACCCGGCGACCATCCGCGCTGAAGCCACCAGCCGCTGGTCGAGGGAAAACATCATTTGGTTACGCAAGTCGCTGAGCATCCAGGCTGCCGCCAGGGCCCAGATCAAGGCAAAAGCGGCGCCAAGAGTCAGGCTCAGGCGCAAACGCAGGCTCATCACTTCGACTGTTCTCCGCCATCAGCCGGCCCCAGGCGATAGCCCAGGCCGCGCACGGTTTCGACGATGCCGTTGCCGAGTTTGCGCCGCAGGTGATGGATGTGCACGTTGAGGGCGTTACTTTCCAGTTCGTCGTTGAAACCGTAGACGCTGTCCTTGAGTTGCTCGGTGGAGAGCACGCGCCCGCGGTTATGCAGCAAGGCCTGCAATAACGCCTGCTCGCGGCGCGACAGGTCCACCGGTTGACCGCCGAGCAAGGTTTCGCGACTGCTGGGGTCGTACGTCAGGCGACCGTGCTCGATCAAGTTGACACTGCGCCCCGCCACGCGTCGCAACAAGGTGTGCAGGCGCGCGGCAAGCTCACGCAGATCGAAAGGTTTAAGCAGGTAATCATCCGCACCGGCTTGCAAGCCATCGACGCGATCCATCACTGAATCGCGCGCGGTGAGAATCAGCACCGGAATCTCCAGGCCATTGTGACGCAGCTGTTGTAGCAGCTTGAGGCCATCCTCATCGGGAAGACCGAGGTCGAGCACCATGACGTCAAACTCCGCGACCTTGAGCATCGCTCGCGCCGACGACGCGGTGGCGACGTGCTCGACCGTCAGGCCCTGTGCGGTGAGCCCGGCAACAATGCCGCTGGCAATCAGCTCATCGTCTTCACAAACCAGTACGTGCATGGGAGCCCCGCAGAAAAAAGGTGATTAAGCCGTTGGCCGATTAAGCGGACATTATGCCGCAAGCACCATGACAACAAGGCCGGCACGGTTAATCACTGGTTAATCGCCACCTCCCATTGTGCACCTCACCTGCACAGGGATAAGGCTTACCCATGCGTCGTCTGTTTCTATTTTTTGTCCTCTTGATCTCGGGTCTGGCCCAGGCAGGGACCAATCCGTTCGATACCAAACCTGAATTTCTGCCGGTGGAAAAGGCGTTCGCTTTCACCTCTGAACGCCTTGAGACGGGTGAGACCCAGCTCTATTGGCAGATCACGGACGGTTATTACCTTTATCAGAAGCGCCTCAAATTCGACGGCTTGCCTGCTGAGCAGCACCCCGTGCTACCTGAAGGCGAAGCGCACAGTGATGAGTTCTTTGGCGAACAACAGGTTTACCGCCAGGGCCTGGAACTGAAGATCCCGGCCGGCGCGACCGGTCAGATCAAAGTCGGTTTCCAGGGCTGTGCCGATGCAGGCTTGTGTTACCCGCCGCAAACGCAGGTGGTGGATTTGGGCGGCAACGTCACGGTTGCCGCAAACGAAGCACCGGATCAAGCCTTGGCCAGCGACCTGCAACAGCGGGCACTGGGCTGGAGTTTGCTGGTGTTTTTCGGTTTGGGGCTGTTGCTGGCGTTCACCCCTTGCTCGTTGCCGATGCTGCCTATCCTGGCTGGTTTGATTGTGGGCAGCGGCGCCACCTCTAAACGTGGTTTTGCCCTGGCGGGCAGCTATGTGGTCAGCATGGCGCTGGTGTATGCGGCGATGGGCGTATTGGCCGCACTGCTCGGTGCGAACGTGCAAGCGTTGCTGCAAAACCCGTGGCTGCTGGGCAGTTTCGCGGCGGTGTTCGTGTTGCTGGCATTGCCGATGTTCGGTTTCTTCGAACTGCAACTGCCGGTGGCCGTGCGCGACCGCCTGGAAAATGTTTCACGCAATCAGCGTGGCGGCAGTCTGGTCGGTGCCGGTGCACTGGGCGCCTTGTCTGGTCTGCTGGTGGGGCCGTGCATGACCGCGCCGTTGGCCGGCGCCCTGCTCTATATCGCGCAAAGTGGTAATGCACTGCATGGCGGACTGATTCTGTTTGCCATGGGCATCGGCATCGGTGTGCCACTGCTGTTGCTGGTGACGATCGGCAACCGCTTCCTGCCCAAACCGGGCGCCTGGATGAACCTGCTCAAAGGCGTGTTTGGTTTCCTGTTCCTCGCCACTGCACTGCTGATGTTGCGCCCGGTACTGGATCAATCGCTCTGGATCGGTTTGTGCGGCGCGCTGCTGTTGATTGCCGCTTACAGTGCCTGGCGCCAGTCCGGTGGTTTTGGTCGAACGGCGCAGGTGTTCGGCGCCGGTTCATTGCTGCTCGGTTTGTGGGGCAGCCTGCTGATGATCGGCGCTGCAGGTGGCAGCGATGACCTGTTTCAACCGCTGCAGGTCTATCGCGGCTCCAACACGGCCAGTGCCTCTGCACCGGTCGGCCACGAGGCGTTCACCACGATCAAAGACCCCAATGCGCTGCAACAGGAACTGGACGCGGCGCGGGCGCAGGGCCAATGGGTGCTGCTCGATTACTACGCCGACTGGTGCACCTCCTGCAAAGTCATGGAAAAACAGGTCTTCGGTAAAGCCCACGTGATGCAAGCGTTGAGCGATGTGCGCTTGCTCCGGCTCGACGTCACCGCCGACAATGCCGCCAGCCGCGAACTGCTCGGCCGTTATAAAGTGCCGGGGCCACCGAGTTTCCTGTGGATCGGCGCCGACGGCGAAGAGCGTCGCAGCCAGCGCATCACCGGCGAGGTCGATGCCGACACCTTCCTGCAACGCTGGACCACTACCCGAGACGCCCGTTAATGCTGACTTTCACCCTCGGCACCTTTGCCATCGCGCTTAACCACCTGCTGCTGATCAGTGCTCTGGCGCTGGCAACGTTTGTCGGCTGGCGGGTGGCCAAGCGCGGTGGCGATAATCCCGAGTCGGTGCTGTTCAGCCTGTTCCTGATCGGCATGCTGGCGGCCAGGGTCAGTTTCGTGGCGGTGTATTGGGCACACTATCGCAACGATCCGTGGCAGATCATCGACCTGCGCGACGGTGGTTTCCTGGCCTGGCCTGGCGTGATTGTGCTGCTGCTTGCCAGCCTGTATCGCGGCTGGCGCCGTCCGGGTTTACGCCGGCCGCTGGGCTTTGGCGTAGGCAGCGGCCTGGCGTTCTGGCTGCTGGCAACGTTCTCCCTGAGCATTTACGAACAAGGCACGCGCCTGCCTGAAATCTCCTTGCGCAATGCCGCCGGCGAAACTGTGCAACTGGCCGATTACAAGGGTGGCCCGCTGGTGATCAATCTCTGGGCGACCTGGTGCCCGCCCTGCCGTCGGGAAATGCCGGTGCTGGAAAACGCCCAGCAGCAACGCCCGGACTTGACCTTCCTGTTCGTCAATCAGGCTGAAAGCATGCAAAGCGTCAGCACGTTCCTGGAAACCCAGGGCCTGAGCCTGAGCAACGTGTTGTTCGATGCCAGCGGTCGCCTGGGCCAAGCCGTGGGTTCCATGGCATTGCCGACTACGCTGTTCTATAGCAATGACGGTCGCCTGCTGGGCAGCCATTTGGGCGAACTCTCGCAAGCCAGCCTGGCCCGTGCCCTGGAAAACTTCGACACCCCTCCTTCTGCCACACCGTCCACCCCTTCAAGGAAACTGCCATGCCACGCCTCCGCCACCTGCTGACGCTCACCCTGGGCGCAGCCCTGCTGCACCTGCCGTCGGTACAGGCCGCCGAAGAACTGCCTGAAGCGATCAAGAAGATCGAAGCCAAGGGTGCGAAAATCGTCGGCCAGTTCGACGCGCCTGACGGCTTGCGCGGTTATGCGGCGCAATACCAAAACCGTGGCATGGCGCTGTACCTGACCCCGGATGGCAAGCATGTGTTGCTCGGCAATCTCTACGATGCTGACGGCAACGACCTGACCTCCGCGCCGTTGCAGAAGCTGGTCTACGCACCGATGTCGAAGGAGGTCTGGGGCAAGATGGAAGCCAGTAACTGGATCGGCGACGGCAAAAAAGATGCCCCGCGTGTCGTCTACCTGTTCAGCGATCCGAACTGCCCTTACTGCAACGTCTTCTGGGAGCAGGCGCGGCCGTGGGTCAAGGCTGGCAAGGTGCAATTGCGCCACATCATGGTCGGCATCATTCGCGAAGACAGCCCGGGTAAATCGGCTGCACTGCTGGCGGCCAAAGACCCGGGCAAAGCGCTGGAAGAACACGAAAAGGCTGGCAAGGACAGCTCACTCAAAGCGCTGAAAGAAGTCCCTCCAGCGATTCAGGCAAAACTGGCGGCGAACATGCAGTTGATGGAAGACCTGGAGTTGCAGGCCACGCCAGCGATTTTCTATATGGACGACAAGGGTGAACTGCAACAACAGCAAGGTGCGCCTTCGCCGGACAAACTGGCGAAAATCCTCGGGCCGAAGTGAACCCACTGGTGCGCCAGTCCGACGGCATGGCACGTTTTGCGGCACGTACTGCATTGCGCCGAAATAGGCGCTGACAGGCAAGTGGCTGCAAACGAGGGCACCGCATGCCGGTGTTCGCACGTCGCACCCAGTCTCAGTATCAATTCTTCTTCTCAATTGACAATCATTATCATCAAGCCTAGCTTATTGCTCAATGTGTCGGACGGCTCAAGTCTGCGTGCCGTCCCACCAACCTATTGGCAGCAAGGTGATTTCCATGACGGAACAAGTATTCACAAGCAGGTGCGACTCACCGCTACTTCAGGCCTTCGTCGAGAATCGACTGATACTGGTCAAGATTGCCGCTCGCATCACCGGTTGCAGGTCACGTGCTGAAGACGTCGTGCAGGATGCGTTTTTCCGGTTGCAATCAGCGCCGCCGATCACGACTTCATTCAAGGCCCAACTCAGCTATCTGTTCCAGATCGTGCGCAACCTGGCGATCGACCACTACCGCAAACAGGCGTTGGAGCAGAAGTATTCCGGCCCTGAAGAGGAAGGTTTGAACGTGATGATTCAAGGTGCGTCACCCGAAACCTCGCACATCAATTTCTCGACCCTTGAGCACATTGCCGACGCGCTGACGGAACTGCCGAGCCGTACCCGCTACGCTTTCGAGATGTACCGGCTGCACGGAGTACCGCAAAAGGATATTGCCAAGGAACTCGGCGTTTCGCCGACCCTGGTGAACTTCATGATCCGCGATGCGCTGGTGCACTGCCGCAAAGTGTCGGGGCGTCAGGCGGATACATTTATCCGTCGCTAACATCTGAATTTCAGCCACCCGTGGCGTTCGTCATCAAGTTCGCGGCACCGGCACCACCGCGATCTTGTACGGGTCGAAAATCTTCAGCATCTCGCCATTGTCCCTCAGGCCTTGCAACAACTTGCCGAATGCCTCGCCACTGATGGGTGCGGTCGGGCGCAGGATGGCGTAGTGGTGATAGACCTGATCGATGCGCTGGGACACCAGCAACTGATCGGCAACTTTATCGTTGCGCAGCAGGTAATCGCTCAGATAAGAGCGTGTCACCAGGGCGATGTCCGCTCGACCGCGCAGCACCATCAGCAAATTGCTGTCGTGGGAATAGGTCAGCGTAGCGTTGTAGTTCTGTGCGAGGAATTTAGGCTCAGCGTTGAAGTTGGCAAATTCGTAGTGATAGCCGCTGAACAGGGCCAGGCGCTTGCCGGTAAGGTCGGTAAAATAACTCTGCTGTCGATCCGGCAGGCGTTGCGCGACAAAAATCTCGGCGTCTTCAAGGCCCATATCGACGTTGGTGTGGGGAATGTCCTGCCACCCCCATAGCGGGTTCTCGAAAATCGCCATGTCGACCCGGCCTTGCTTGAAATCACCGAAGCGCCGGGGAATGGAGGTGGGCACCAGGACAAACTGATAATCACTTTGCTGGCGATTCAACGCCTCGACCAATTGTGGCAGCAGGCCGGTGTCGGCACCGGATTCCGGACGGATCGTGTAAGGCGGAAAATGGGCGGCACCCACCCGCACCAGTTGCGCAGCCTGGGACGGCAAAACCCAGAGCGCCGCAAGCGACGCCAGCAAAAGCCGCGAAGCCGTCCTGATTGGCGAAGACATCAAAACAACCACTCCCCAAAAATACGCATCAATGCATTCAAGCTAGGCGGTTTCGGCCACTTAGCCAGTTTCCCTGGTCCGGCACAACCTTACTGCTTTTCTTCCAGTACGAGAATCAATGCCTCATCGGCCAATTGATCGAGGCTCATGCTGCCGCCAGCGCGAAACCAGGTCGTGGTCCAAGACAGCGCGCCGGTCAGGAAACGACGCGTGATGAACACATCGCCGCGAATAAAACCCGCCTCTTTGGCTTCACCCAGCACTTGCAGCCAGAGCTCTTCATAAATGTCACGCAGTGCCAACACCTGCGCCTGCCCTTCTTCGGATAACGAGCGCCATTCATACACCAGCACCGCCATGGCCTCGCCGCTGCCCCCCATGATCGACTGCAATTCGCAGCGGATCAGCGCCAGCACGCGCTCGCGCACATTACCGGCGTCGGCCAGGGCTGCATGCATCAATGCCGTGTTGTAGCGGATGGTTTCTTCCATCACGGCCCGCAGGATTTCATCCTTGCTTTTGAAATGATGAAAAATGCTGCCTGACTGTATGCCCACGGCCCCCGCCAGGTCGCGCACCGTGGTGCGTTCATAACCTTTGTTGCGGAACAGGTGAGCCGCCACTTGCAGCAGTTTGCCGCGGGCGCTGTCCGGGTCGGTCAATTGGCCGTTGTCGACCAATTCGCGCATGACCCTCAGGGCTTTTTGCTCGTCCACCCGTTCTCTCCTACAGTCGATCAATCAAATACACCGCTCGCCGCTAAAACTGCGGGGTTGCGCGGGCAATTTAAGCTGGTCGCGGCAACCAAGCAAGCGCTCGGGCAGAAGATATTTCAGACGTTTACAAACCAAGCGCTTGCTTGGTAGTCTCGATCCACTTCAGTGGGAGGTGGCTATGGAGTTGACTGTGCCTAAAACGATTCGCGTCGGCTGCGCCAGCGCCTTCTGGGGTGACACCTCGACCGCCGCCGCGCAGTTGGTGGAAGGTGGACGCCTGGACTATCTGGTTTTCGACTACCTGGCTGAAATCACTATGTCGATCATGGCCGGTGCGCGGATGAAAGATCCGCAGGCCGGCTATGCGGGCGACTTCATCGAAGTGCTCAGTCCACTGCTCACCCGCCTCGCCGAACAGAACATTCGCGTCATCAGCAATGCCGGCGGTGTCAATCCGCAAGCGTGTGCCGCCGCGCTTCAGGCGGCGTGCGACAAGGCCGGCGTCGCCCTGAAAATCGCGGTGCTACTGGGCGATGACCTGCAACCGCAATTCAAACAACTGAGAAACAGCTGCATTCATGAAATGTTCAGCGGCGCACCGTTGCCGCCCATGTGCGTCTCGACCAACGCCTACCTGGGCGCGCCGGGCATCGTCGAAGCCTTGCGCCTGGGCGCGGACATCGTCATCACCGGTCGCGTGGTCGACAGTGCCGTGGTCAGCGCTGCGCTGGTGCATGAGTTCGGTTGGTCCTGGCATGACTACGACAAGCTGGCGCAAGCCGCGCTGGCCGGCCACATCATCGAATGCGGCGCCCAATGCACCGGCGGCAATTTCACCGACTGGCGCGACGTACCCGATTACGAACACATCGGCTTCCCCATCGTCGAGGTAGGTGCCGACAGCCAGTTCATCGTCAGCAAGCCCGAAGGCTCTGGTGGCCTGGTCACGCCCCTGACCGTTGGCGAGCAAATGCTCTATGAAATCGGCGACCCACGGGCGTACCTGCTGCCCGATGTCGTGTGCGATTTCACCCAGGTCAAACTCCGGCAACACGGTAAAAACGCGGTTCAGGTGCACGGTGCCAAAGGCCTGCCGCCGACCGGTCAGTACAAAGTCAGCGCGACGTATCCGGACGGCTTCCGCTGCACCGCCAGTTGCCTGATCGCGGGCATCGATGCAGTCGCCAAGGCACATCGGGTCAGCGAAGCGATCATCAACAAGACCTCGCAAATGTTCAGCCAGCGTGGGTGGGCGCCCTACAGCGAAGTGAACATTGAACTGCTCGGCAGCGAAGCCACTTACGGCCCCCACGGCCAGCGCCGGGACACCCGCGAAGTGGTGATCAAACTCTCCGTGCGCCACCCGAACAAACAAGCATTGATCATGTTCTCCCGGGAAATCGCCCAAGCCGCAACGGGCATGGCGCCGGGGCTGACCGGAATCGTCGGTGGACGGCCAACGGTGTATCCGCTGATCCGCCTGTTCTCCTTCCTTATCGACAAAACCTTCTGCACGCCGGACATTAACCTCAACGGCCAGCGCTACGCCTGCGCCCTGCCCGCGCTCGATGTGCTCGACACCGCAGACCTGCCCGTCGCCTTCGAACCGCCCACACCCACAGACCGCGCCGATGCCAGCGTGCCCCTGGTCAAACTCGCCGTGGCCCGCTCTGGCGACAAGGGCAATCACAGCAACATCGGCGTCATGGCCCGCGATCCCGAGTACCTGCCGTGGATCGCCGAAGCGCTGACACCCGAGGTGATGGTCGACTGGATGAGCCACGTCCTCGATCCTCTTCACGGGCGCGTGGAACGTTGGTATTTGCCCGGCACCCACAGCCTGAATTTTCTACTGGAAAACGCCCTCGGCGGCGGTGGCGTGGCCAGCCTGCGGATCGATCCGCAAGGCAAAGCCTTCGCCCAGCAGCTGCTGGAGATCCAGATTCCGGTGCCTCAGCGCATCGCCGACCAGGTCAACTAGAGGACTGTCGCCATGGCTTACGATTCGATTTTCAAAGCCGATTTGTTTGCGGGCCAAACCATCATTGTCACCGGCGGCGGCAGCGGCATCGGCCGGTGTACCGCGCATGAACTGGCGGCCCTCGGCGCGCACGTGCTGCTGGTCGGGCGCAAGGCCGACAAGCTGAAAAGCGTCGCCGCCGAGATTGCCGAAGACGGTGGCAAGGCGGATTGGGCCACCTGCGATATTCGTGAGGAAGAAGCGGTCAAGCACCTGGTCAGCGAGCTGATTCGCAAATACGGGCCGATCCACGGGCTGGTCAACAATGCCGGCGGGCAATACCCGTCACCCTTGGCCTCGATCAATCAGAAAGGTTTCGAAACCGTGGTGYGCACCAATCTGGTGGGCGGTTTCCTGATGGCCCGGGAAGTGTTCAATCAATCCATGAGCAAGCATGGCGGCGCCATCGTCAACATGCTCGCCGACATGTGGGGCGGCATGCCTGGTATGGGGCATTCCGGTGCAGCGCGTTCGGGCATGGACAACCTGACCAAGACCGCTGCATTCGAATGGGGTTACGCCGGGGTGCGGGTCAACGCGGTGGCGCCGGGGTGGGTCGCGTCCAGCGGTATGGACACTTACGAAGGCGCTTTCAAAGCGGTGATTCCGACCTTGCGCGAACACGTGCCGCTGAAACGCATCGGGACGGAATCGGAAGTGAGCGCGGCGATTGTGTTCCTGCTCAGCCCGGCCGCGGCATTTGTCAGCGGCAGCACCTTGCGCATCGACGGTGCTGCCAGCCTGGGCGGTCGCGCCTGGCCGATCCACAAGGCTACCAACAGTGAGTCGTACAACGGTTTTCACCGCGCGTACTTACCAGAAGTGCTCAAGGACAAGGAATAAGCCATGCCGGTGATTCAATCGCAAGTGGACCCGTTCAGCGCCCAGTTCGCCCAGAACCGTGACGCGATGCTGGCCGTGATCGAACACGTCCGCCAGCTCGAACAGAACCTGTTGAACAAGGCCGCCGAAGCCAAACCAAAATTCGACAAACGCGGGCAACTGCTACCGCGCGAACGTCTCAACCTGCTGCTCGACCCCGGCGCACCGTTCCTCGAACTGGCGAGCCTGGCCGGCTACAAGCTGCACGATGATAAGGATGGCAGTGCTGCCGGCGGTGGCTTGATTGCCGGGATCGGTTACGTGTCTGGCGTACGGGTGCTGGTGGTGGCGAACAACAGCGCGATCAAGGGCGGCACCATTTCCCCCAGCGGATTGAAAAAGTCCCTGCGCCTGCAACAGATCGCCATGGAGAACAAACTGCCGGTGATCACCCTCGCCGAAAGCGGTGGCGCCAACCTGAATTACGCCGCGGACATTTTCGTCGAAGGCGCGCGCAGCTTCGCCAACCAGGCGCGGATGTCGGCCATGGGTTTGCCCCAGATCACGGTGGTGCACGGCTCGGCCACTGCGGGGGGTGCTTATCAGCCGGGCTTATCGGACTACGTGGTGGTCGTACGCGGCAAGGCCAAGTTGTTTCTCGCCGGCCCGCCCCTGCTCAAAGCGGCGACCGGCGAAGTCGCCACCGATGAAGAACTGGGCGGCGCCGAGATGCATGCGCAAACCGCCGGCACCGCCGAATACCTGGCCGAGAACGATGCCGACGGTGTGCGACACGTGCGCGAAATCGTCAGCCTGCTGCCGTGGAACGAACAGTTGCCCTGGTTACCCGAACGTCAATATGAAGAACCGCTCTACCCCATCGATGAGCTGTTGGGCCTGATCCCTGACGACCCGAAAAAACCCTATGACGTGCGCGATATCGTTGCCCGTATCGCCGACGGTTCGAATTTCCTTGAGTTCAAGGGTGAGTTCGATCAACAGACCGTTTGCGGCCAACTGAAAATTCAAGGGCGAGCCTGCGGTTTTATCGGCAACAACGGCCCGATCACGCCCAAGGGCGCCAGCAAGGCTGCGCAGTTCATCCAGCTCTGCGACCAAAGCCAGACGCCGCTGCTGTTTTTCCACAACACCACTGGGTTCATGGTCGGCACCGAATCGGAACAACAAGGCGTGATCAAGCACGGCGCCAAGATGATTCAAGCCGTGGCGAACGCTCGGGTGCCGAAACTGACGATTGTCGTCGGTGGCTCGTATGGCGCCGGCAACTACGCGATGTGTGGTCGCGGCCTCGACCCGCGTTTCATCTTCGCCTGGCCCAACAGTCGCACCGCCGTCATGGGCGGCGCCCAGGCCGGCAAGGTGCTGCGAATCGTCACCGAGGCCAAGCAGCTCAAGGACGGCTTGGTGCCCGACCCGAAAATGCTCGACATGCTGGAACAGGTCACCGCGCAAAAACTCGACAGCCAGTCCACCGCTCTCTATGGCAGCGCCAATCTGTGGGATGACGGGCTGATCGATCCGCGGGACACCCGGACGTTGCTGGGTTACTTGCTGGATATCTGCCACGAGGCCAAAGTGCGGCCATTGCAAGCCAACAGTTTTGGCGTCGCGCGTTTTTGATAGATCGTTCCCACGCTCTGCGTGGGAACGCAGCCCGGGACGCTCTGCGTCCCAAAGCGGACGCAGAGCGTCCATAGAGGCATTACCACGCGGAGCGTGGGAACGATCAGGAGAACAACAAAAATGATCTTCACCCAGGAACACGAAGCACTGCGCCGCACCGTCCGCCAATTCGTCGATCACGAGATCAACCCTCACGTCGAAGAATGGGAAAAGGCCGGTCGTTTTCCGATCCACGAGATCTTCCGCAAGGCCGGCGATCTCGGCCTGCTGGGCATATCAAAACCGGAAAAATTCGGCGGCATGGGGCTGGACTACAGCTACTCCATTGTCGCCGCCGAAGAGTTCGGCACTATCCATTGCGGCGGCATTCCGATGTCCATCGGCGTGCAGACCGACATGTGCACCCCGGCGCTGGCGCG
The DNA here is from genome assembly GCF_056405815.1 of Pseudomonas sp. P1_F1_2. NCBI lineage: Bacteria > Pseudomonadati > Pseudomonadota > Gammaproteobacteria > Pseudomonadales > Pseudomonadaceae > Pseudomonas > Pseudomonas sp. P1_F1_2. Next base: position 28,722 of record NZ_JBFUBK010000015.1, read on the forward strand.
GTTCGGTTCCGATGAATTGCGCGACGAGTTTCTGCGCCCGGCCATTACCGGTGAACAGGTCGGCTGCATCGGCGTCTCGGAAGTCGGTGCCGGTTCCGACGTCGCCGGGCTGAAAACCACCGCCCGCAAGGACGGCGACGACTACGTGATCAACGGCAGCAAGATGTGGATCACCAACTCGCCAAGCGCCGATTTCATCTGCCTGCTGGCCAACACTTCGGACGACAAGCCGCACATCAACAAATCGCTGATCATGGTGCCGATGAACACGCCAGGCATCAGCCTCAGTTCGCACCTGGACAAACTCGGCATGCGCAGTTCGGAAACCGCCCAAGTGTTTTTCGACAACGTGCGGGTGCCTCAGCGTAACCGCGTCGGCCATGAAGGGGCCGGGTTCATGATGCAAATGCTGCAGTTCCAGGAAGAACGCCTGTTCGGCGCGGCAAACATGATCAAGGGCCTGGAGTATTGCGTCGACAGCACCATCGAGTACTGCAAGGAACGCAAAACCTTTGGCAGTGCACTGATCGACAATCAGGTCATTCACTTCCGCCTGGCAGAGCTGCAAACCGAAATCGAATGCCTGCGGGCGCTGGTCTATCAGGCCACCGAGCAATACGTCAAAGGCCAGGACGTCACCCGCCTTGCCTCCATGGCCAAACTCAAGGCCGGGCGTCTGGGCCGCGAAGTCAGCGACAGCTGCCTGCAATATTGGGGTGGCATGGGTTTCATGTGGGACAACCCGGTCGCCCGTGCTTACCGTGACGTGCGACTGGTATCGATTGGCGGCGGCGCCGACGAAATCATGTTGGGGATCATCTGCAAACTCATGGGCATTCTGCCGGGGAAAAAGAAATGAGCCCCCTGCCCGATTGCCAGACATTGCTGTTGGAGCCGCATAACGGCGTGCTGCACATCACCCTCAATCGCCCGGAAAGTCGCAATGCCATGAGTTTGCAAATGGTCGCCGAACTGCGCTCTGTACTCGGGGCGGTGCGCGATGATCGCGCGGTTCGGGCCTTGGTGATCGGCGGCGCCGGCGGGCATTTCTGTGCCGGTGGCGACATCAAGGACATGGCCAACGCTCGCGCTCAAGGCCCGAGCGCCTACCGCGAGTTGAATCGGGCGTTCGGCGCCCTGCTGCAAGAAGTACAACACGCGCCACAAGTGGTGATCACGGTGCTGCAAGGCGCGGTGTTAGGGGGCGGCCTGGGGCTGGCGTGCGTCAGCGATGTCGCCCTGGCCGATCACTTGGCACAATTCGGTTTGCCGGAAACCAGCCTCGGTTTGCTGCCCGCGCAAATAGCCCCCTTCGTGGTCCAGCGCATCGGCCTGACCCAGGCCCGGCGACTGGCGCTGACTGCCGCGCGTTTCGACGGTACGCAGGCGCGGCGCATGGGCCTGGTGCATTTTGTCGAACATGACGCGCAAGCACTGGCCGAGCGCCTCGATGAAATCCTCGCCCATGTGCTGTGCTGCGCGCCGGGTGCTAATGCGACGACCAAAAAACTGCTGCTGGCGAGTGCCGGGCAACCGTCGGACGCGTTGCTGGATGAAGCGGCGCAGTGGTTCAGCGAGGCAGTGACCGGGGCGGAAGGTGTCGAGGGGACGATGGCTTTCGTACAAAAGCGTAAACCGGGATGGGCCTCCTGAAAGCATCGCGGGCAAGCCCGCTCCCACAAGAGATCTTCAGCGTAAAGAGATCAAATGAGGGAGCGGGCTTGCCCGCGATGAGGTCATCACATTCACCGCAAACCAAGGGAACAGAATATGCCCGGACTCAGAAAAATCCTGATTGCCAACCGCGGTGAAATCGCCTGCCGTATCCAGCGTACTGCGCAAGCGCTGGGCTATCGCACGGTTGCAGTGTTCAGCGATGCCGACGCCGATGCCCTGCATGTGCACATGGCCGACGAAGCCATCAACATCGGCCCTGCCCCGGTGCAGCAGTCTTATCTGAACGTCCCGGCCATCATCGACGCCGCCCGGCGCACGGGGGCCGATGCGATCCACCCCGGCTACGGTTTTCTCTCGGAAAACGCCGGCTTCGCCCTTGCCTGCCGCGACGCCGGCATCACCTTCATCGGCCCCAGCCCCGAAGCCATCAAGTTGATGGGCAGTAAACGTCTGTCGAAAATCGCCATGATCGAGGCCGGCGTGCCGTGTGTCAGAGGCTATCAAGGCGCCGAACAGGACGACACTACCCTGAGCCGGGAAGCCGAGCGCATTGGTTATCCGCTGATGATCAAGGCCAGCGCTGGCGGGGGCGGACGTGGCATGCGCCTGGTGCCGGATGCCGGCGAGTTGTTGGAACAACTGCGCACCGCACGCTCCGAAGCGCAGCATGGTTTTGGCAGCGATGAACTGATCCTCGAACAAGCGTTGATCGACCCGCGCCACGTCGAGATTCAGCTGTTCGGCGATCAACACGGTAACCTCATCTACCTCGGAGAACGCGACTGTTCGATCCAGCGCCGCCATCAAAAAGTCATCGAAGAAGCACCCTGCCCGRTGATGACCAGCGAGTTGCGCCAGGCCATGGGCGAGGCCGCGCTCAAGGCTGGCAGGGCGGTGAATTACGTCGGCGCAGGCACCGTGGAGTTTCTGCTGGATGCGCGCGGGCAATTCTACTTTCTGGAAATGAACACCCGGCTGCAAGTGGAACACCCGGTCACTGAATTGATCACCGGGCTGGACCTGGTGGCCTGGCAGTTACTCGTCGCCGAAGGACAACCCCTGCCGTTACGACAGGAACAGGTGCAGCTCAACGGGCATGCCATGGAAGTGCGCCTCTACGCCGAAGACCCGACCCACGGTTTTCTGCCGCAAACCGGTCAGGTCACGGCTTGGGAACCCGCATTGCCGGGCAGTGTACGGATCGATCATGGCCTGATAGAAGGCCAGAGCATCAGCCCGTTTTATGACCCGATGCTCGGCAAGATCATCGCCCACGGCGCGACTCGCGAAGAGGCGCGGCGCAAGTTGCTGCGGGCCGTGCAGGACAGCGTGTTGCTGGGCGTGCAGAGCAACCAGCGTTTGCTCGCCAGCCTGCTCGACCACCCGCACTTCATCAGCGGTGAATTCAGCACCGGTTTTATACCGACCCGCTTCGTTGACCATCCGTGTTTGCAGGCCTATGTCCCGAATGCCTCAGAACTGGCCATCGCTGCCGCACTGTTCTATCACGCCTCGGCACAGGCTCACCCGGCACCACTGACTGGCTGGCGCAACAATGCCAGTGTGCCCTTGCACTACCGCATCGGCCTGAATGAACAGGATTGGCCGGTGGAACTGAACGCCACACCTGACGCACCCATGCGCATTCGTGTCGCCGGGCAAGCGCTGCAATTGAAGATCATCCAGTGCGACGGGCGCTGGGCAACGCTGGACATCGACGGCATCCGCCAGCGTCATGCCTATCGTCTCCAAGCCGGGCAACTGTGGTTGTTCACTCGCCCCGGCAGCCTGCAACTGGTGGATCGGACCCAGGCGCTGGTCAGCGCTCAGGCCAGCGTCAGTAACGGCACGCTCAAGGCACCTATGGACGGTGCCATCGTCGACGTTCTGGTCAGTGAGGGCAGCCAGGTCAGCAAAGGCCAGCTATTGGTGGTGCTCGAAGCCATGAAAATGGAGCATCCGCTCAAGTCAGGCATCGACGGCGTGCTGAAACGCTTGCAGGTGCAGGTCGGCGATCAGGTCAAAAATCGTCAGATTTTGTTGGAGGTCGAATAAGCCGCTAGGCGGATCCGCCGGGTTTGGCTACGCTCAAGCCCTATCAGGACGCGGATACCAGGAACCCTGCGATGCCTCACTGGCTGGTGATAGATCTGGAAGCCACCACCGATGAAGGTGGCTGGCCAGTAACGGAAATGGAAATCATCGAAATCGGTGCCACCCTGGTGGACCGCAAAGGTCGCGAACTGGACCACTTCCAGCGTTTCGTGCGACCGCTGCGGCGGCCTTTGCTGACACCGTTTTGCCGGGAGCTGACTCACATCACCCAAGGCAATATCGATGCCGCGCAACCGTTGACCGAGGTTTGGCCGTCATTCGAACGCTGGCTGGAGCCGCATCATTCTTGTCTGGATGGTTGGGCGAGTTGGGGCGATTACGATCGCAAACAATTGGTTCAGGAGTGGGAGCGCCTGCAACTCGACAGCGCCCTGAGCCGGATACCGCACATGAACCTCAAGCAACGCTTTGCCAAGGCCAGACGGCTGGAACGTCCGCTGGGGCTCAATGGCGCCTTGCAACTGGCGGGCCTGCAGTTCACCGGGCAGCAACACCGGGCACTGGAAGATGCGCGCAATACAGCACGCCTGTTGCCACTGGTTTTCCCCACCTAGAGAGGTGACGGCGTTCGAGGCCTTGTGCATACTGGCCGGCCCTTTTTAGCCCTTTTCGAGGAATCGCCCATGTTTAAAGTCAACGAGTACTTCGACGGCACCGTCAAGTCGATCGCCTTTGGCACTGCTGAAGGTCCTGCGACCATCGGCGTCATGGCTCCGGGCGAGTACGAATTCGGCACCAGCCAGCGTGAAATCATGCACGTGGTCAGCGGTGCTCTCACCGTTAAACTGCCTGACAGCAGCGACTGGGAAACCTTCGCCGCCGGCAGCCAGTTCAATGTGCCTGCCAACAGCAAGTTCCAGCTGAAAGTGGCCGTCGACACCGCTTACCTGTGTGAATACCGCGGCTAAACCCCCGGGTTCTCATCGCAAAAAAATGCCCGTGTCCTTGGACACGGGCATTTTTCATTTCGGGGTTCTCATTCGAGAATCGTCACCGACATCCCGACTTCCAGATGACCGTTGCTATCGTTAACCAGGTTCTGCCCAAACATCGCGCCGTCGGCTTGGGCACGGTACTTCTGCAACGTGGCCAGCGGCTCCCGGTCTTCGCTGCGCTCGCCAGTTTGCGGGTCGATGGTGGTCAGAATGCAGCGCGAACAGGACTTGACCACCCGGAACTCGACGTCACCGATGCGAATACGCTTCCAGCCATCTTCGGCAAAAGCTTCACTGCCCTCGATCACCAGGTTCGGTCGAAAGCGCAGCATCTCAAGTGGACGCCCGACCTTTTGCGACAAGTCTTCCAGGGACGACTGCCCGATCAGCAATAACGGGTAGCCGTCGGCGAACGCAACCTGATCATCGTCGTTGCCGTAACCGGCCTCCGTGGTGCGTGCACGATCCAGAGGAACTTGCACCAGCCGCGTCGGTTTACCAATGAACTCGCTGACCCAGGCACCTGCTGCGTCACCGGCATCCGGCACACGCAAGGTGTCACGCCAGATAGTCACACCACGCAGTGGCGCGTCGTTACCGGGCAAGGCGATATCGATTGACGTGTGGCCCGGTGCATTGAGGGTCAGCCCGCCATCGGCATTCCACAACGCCGACAATTGGCTCATTGACGCTACCGCGCGCTGGGTCAGGAAGCGCCCGCTGGCCTCATCGACCAGCATCCAGCGTCGATCACCGTCCAAACCCAGCTTGTCGAGGCCGACGCGCTGCAAGGGTTCGCCCTTGCCGGATTTCAACGGATAACGATAAAGCGCGCTCAGACGCAGCATGGCCAGCTCCTTGGTGGGCAAAAAAACCCACCCTATACGAGCTTGATCGCCGAATCAAAGGCTGACGTAACCGCCAGCCTGTCGCACCGAAATCAGGCCGGCACTTCGTCGAGCATCAGGCGCTGGCGCACCACGTCGACGAGTTTGTCCGGCTGAAATTTGGAGAGGAAGTTGTCACAGCCGACTTTCTTGACCATCGAGTCGTTGAAGCTGYCCGACAGCGAGGTGTGCAGGACGACATAAAGGCCGCGTAGACGTGGATCATTGCGAATTTCTGTGGTCAGGCGATAGCCGTCCATTTCCGGCATCTCTGCGTCGGTGAACACCATCAGCAATTTGTCGGTCATCGATACGCCCGTATCAGCCCAGGCCTTGAGCATATTCAGTGCTTTCAGACCGTCGCTGGCAATGTGCATCTTCACGCCCAACTGACCCAGGGTGTCGCGCAATTGCGACAGGGCGACGTTGGAGTCATCGACCAGCAGCACTTCCCTGCCACGGGCGCGCTCCAGCACCGGGTCTTCGAGTTTTTCGCGAGAGACTTTGGCGTTGTACGGCACGATTTCGGCCAGGACTTTTTCGACGTCGATGATTTCGACCAACTGGTCGTCAACCTTGCTGATCGCCGTCAAATAATGCTGGCGACCGGCACTGGTCGGCGGCGGCAGGATGGCTTCCCAGTTCATGTTGACGATGCGGTCCACGCCCCCGACCAGAAACGCCTGCACCGACCGGTTGTATTCAGTGACGATGATCGTGCTGGTCGGGCTCGGCACCAGCGGACGCATGCCGATGGCCTGGGACAGATCAATCACCGGCAAAGTCTGGCCACGCAGGTTGACCACGCCACAAACAAAAGGATGGCGTTGCGGCATCAGGGTCAGTTTCGGCAGTTGCAGCACTTCCTGCACTTTAAAGACGTTGATCGCAAATAATTGCCGGCCGGCCAGGCGAAACATGAGAATTTCCAGGCGATTCTCACCCACCAGTTGCGTGCGTTGGTCTACCGTGTCGAGAATGCCGGCCATTAATGACTCCTGGGCTTGTTCTGATTAATTCACTAAAAGGGTTTATCGGCTGTTATTGCCAGATCTTGACCTTGAGACAAAATGCCACGATCGAGCATTGATGTCACATTAACATCATGCTTTACTGCATCCGCACTCAATCAGCTTTACTCCCTGCGGCGCGACCACGGTTTGCACGTTAGGTTCCCTCACGTAAGGGATTCCCCTAGTAACAATCAGGCCCAACCTGATATTCGCAATATCCAATAGCCATTAATGTGACGCCATTCTCATTGCATGAACGGAGTCAGGCTTTTGTGTGCGATCGCAGGTAAGTGGCCACCCACCCGCTCGAGTTCCCCAGCCTTAGCCCAGGCCTGCCGGAGCGCGATCTCATGCCGGCATGGCAGCGCCGGGACGCAAGACGTCCTCGTCGACATACGCGACATCCCCTCATTTGACATGACGTTGTGGAGATAAGCATGCCGAACAAATCGAAGCAGTGGGCTCAGCGTCTACCCGAGTTTCTTGTTGAGGCGGAAACCCTCCTGGCCAAATCGGAGGAGTGCCTGAACCACTTGCAACTGATCAGTAATGACCAGGACGCAATCGATTGCATGCTCAGCAGCCTGCTCAAACTGGCGAGCCGGGCCGACGCCCTCGCACTGCAAGCCGTGTCGGAGTTTTCCCTGCATATCCACGGTTTGCTCAACCTGGGTCACAACCATATTGACCTGCACGAGCAGGCACTGGGTGCACTGAAGGACTGCTTCACGCTGATGGCCTGGCAGCTCGAACTCATCGACCAGACCACCGGCCAACTCAGCCTTGATGACAGTGAACAGACGTCCCTGATCGAAGCCTTTGCGGTCCAGATCGGACAAAGTCATTTTCAGTTACCGGTTAATTCCAAACCCTTTACGCTCGTTACCTATTCGGAACGACAGGCTTAAATTAGTCAGACAACTTTGCAGTGCGCATTCTTATTGCCCTGATGCAGCTCCCTATATGAGCGCTCATGTCGCAATTGAATACTTCGTACCTGCAAACGACAGTCATTAATCGCCCCCCTCCGTAAAACTTTTTCTATTGTGGAACTATCGTCCAGCCTTCTTGTTTCCTGACTCTGTGGACATATATACCAAACGCGACCAACGGTATCTTAGGTGGTATTATGCCGACCATTAGTTGACGCCAATTAATGGCAAAGTGACGCCAGATGAGAGCAGGCCGATAAAGGTTGAAGTTCCACCACTGGACCGCGCCCTGTTCAAGACGACCACTACAGTTTTTCAGACAGAGACCCGTCAGCCACTATGGCCGGTCTGCCCGCAGCGAACATTCATTGGCTCCATCCGCTATGTACGCCAGCCTCAAGTCACTCACCCAATGGCCACCTTCCCAAAATAACGCGCGACGGTTCACGCTGTTGCTGTGCGTTTGCTCGACCCTTGGCACCCTGCTGGTCTTCGGTTTGTCCGCCCCCCTTCCATTGAGCTTGCTGCTGCTCAATATCGCGGCATTGACCAGCGTCTGGGTGCAGCATCGCCTCTCGAGCACATCAATAAAATTTCAGCCGCAAGAGCTGGCGGACCGCCTGTTGGAAGTACAGGAAAACGAACGCCATCGGCTGAGCAGAGAATTGCACGACGATATTGGCCAATTGCTGACCGCTGCAAAACTTCAAAGTGAATGGCTCAAGCGCCGGATGCCAGAAGACATGCAGGGCCAGTGTTCAGTGCTTTGCGACACACTGGAAGAAACCCTGACCAAGGTTCGTGACGTCTCGGCCATTCTCAATCCCAGGCAGTTGACGAGTCTCGGGCTGGAAGCCAGCCTTCGTGCGCACCTGCTCAAGACCCTGGCCAATACATCAATGCACTGGAGCCTGGAATGCCATCAACGCTTGACCGGCATACCAGAGGAAATGGCGGTGGCAGCGTTTCGAATTACCCAGGAAGCAGTGACCAATATCCAGCGTCACGCTGAAGCAAAAAATCTGCTGGTTCGCCTGCAACGTATGCCCCAAGGCCTGTCATTATTGATCAGCGACGACGGCCAGGGTTTCGCACCGGCGGCGGATCCTGGTCGAGAGGGCCAGCGTGGGATGGCCGGGATGCGGGAGCGGATCGATCAGTTGGGCGGAACGTTGGCCGTGACCAGCGAGCCGGGTAAAGGTACTCAAATCGAAGCACTCTTCCCCTGGGCGCCCCGCGCGCTCGAACGGGCCAGTACGAATAAGGTTATGCATTGACTTGTAACTTACTTCTGGTGGATGACCACTCGCTTATCAGGGCAGGCGTGCGCGCTCTGGTGCTGGATATTCCCGGCTATGCAGTTATTGGCGAGGCCAACGACGGCGCACAGTTGCTCGAAATGGTCGAGAAACTGTCCCCTGACATTGTTCTGCTGGATATTTCCATGAAGGAGACCAGCGGCCTTGAAGCCTTGCAGCGACTCAAACAAGTGCGCCCTCAAAGCAAAGTACTGATTCTGTCGAWGCACACTGATCCTGCACTGATCATGCAAGCCCTGGAGTCCGGCGCTCATGGCTATTTGCTCAAAGACACGACGGCCACCGAGCTGGAACACGCCCTGGATGCCTTGCGCAACAACGAACGCTACCTGAGCCCTGCCATCGCCCACACCGTTATCAACCAGGCGCTGATCCGCAACCAGAAGCAGCAACCGGAAGTACCCGACTCACACAACCTGACGGCACGGCAACTGGAAATCCTGCGACTGATTGTTCGCGGAAAATCCACCCGGGAAATCGCCAACGGCTTGGGCCTTAGTATCAAGACCGTTGAAACCCACCGCTCGCAGATCATGAAACGCCTGCAGATCTACGACGTGGCTGGCCTGGTCCTGTTCGCGGTACGCGAGCAAATCATCAGCCTGGACGATTAGCTACCGCGATGCTCGCAATAGCGGTGAATTCTCCGGCAAATGCACGCGCAATGCCGCTGGACGCGCAGAAAAACGCAAGCTGTCGCCTTCCAGAGGCTCGCCATCAAGGTTGATGTGCAGTCCTTCCGAAACCTTGATCTCAACCCAGGGCAATCGAGCGCGCACAAACATGTTGTCGATGCCAAAACCATCGGCCAGCAGGTTTTTCAAGGTCCCGATCACTTCCTGTGGCGCTGGCAAAATGCTGATATCCAGCAAACCATCGTCCGCCAGCGCTTCCGGGCATAGCACATGCCCACCCCCCGCTTGCCGACCATTGCCGATGCCGAGTGCCAACAGTTCGCCGCTCCAATGAAAACCTGGCCCCTGCAAATCGCCATAAGCGGCATGCAACTCACTGAAGCGTGAGAGACCGGTAAACAGGTAGGCTGCGCCGCCGAGAACTTTTTTCAACTCTTCCGATGTATTGGCCGTGACCTGACTGCCGAAACCGCCGGTGGCCATGTTCAGAAAGATTTGCCCCCCCCACCTCCCCCAAATCGATAGCGTGCGGCGCAACATCCAGAAGTTCCAGTGCCAGTGCTGGCACAAGCGGCACACCGGCGGCGCAAGCAAAATCGTTGGCGGTGCCCAACGGCATCAAGACCAGACTGGCCTGATTCGGGTGCATCGACATGGCCTCGGCGATATCGCGCAAAGTGCCATCGCCGCCACCGGCAATCAGTTGCTTATAGCCTGCGCTCAGCGCCTCTTCCACCAACCGCTGTGCGTCACCCGCCTCCCAGGTCAATCGGACGGCCAGATCCCAACCCTGCTCGCGCTTGCCTTCGACGGCCGCACGAACTGCCTCATTGAGTGCCTGCTTGCCATGCAGAATCAACAGCGCCTTGCGCTCACCCATTGTTGTCGCTCCTGATTGGGATTCATTCTGGAGATGTTGACCTCACAGAGCCCTGGAAAGGTCGCAACGTATTGAGTTTTTTCGACGCGCACAGGTTTGTGTTCCTACAGGGCGGGATATTTTCTTACGACATGTGAGGAATCGGCTCAATTGACCAACCTGGACGATTGGTACACTTTGGTGTCGGCGAATATCAGCCATCAACAGCAATCACACAGGGATGTGCAAGCAATGAGTAGACACCCTTCAAGGGCCTTAAAAAACACAATCAATTCGAGTTTCGGCGACCCGAAGGGCATTGATGCAAGGAGCGTTTTTCTCCATGCAAGCTCATGACATCACGTTACCGATGAGCCCGGTGATGCCGTTCTCGGAAAGCCGCGCCAATCATCAGACTGAACTCAACAAAAACGCAAAACCCGCTGGAGCAGTTGATATGGAACCTCGCGTCATTGAGCTGGAGACCCATCTGAAATACATCCGAAGAGACATGGATGAAGTGCGCAGTGACGTCAAATCCATCAAGCACAGGCTTGCCTACTCGGCTGGCGGCGCAGCAGTAGTTCTCGGGTTGTTGGGTTGGGTCGCCAATAGCCGCTTTGACCAGGTCGTGACACTTCTGGTCCGTTAAGCGTTGGACATGCACGCAAGTCCCGGCCGTTTCACCGGGCTTGCGGCAAGAGCGTGCTTTGAGGTCAGTTCAGGATTTCGCTCAGCGGAATGAACACGACATATTCACCCGAGATCAACGTCCGCCCTTCCAACACCTCAACCAAACCATCGGCCCAGGCAGCACTACGAAGTACGCCAGAGCTCTGATTCTTGTAAATGATTGCCCGGCCGTTCTCCAGGCGCCCACGCAAGTATTCTCGGCGATTGCCAGCTTTAGGCCAGTCGAACCCTGCGGGCACCTGAAACTTCAATGGCTCGACCTCTTTTACACCTTGGCGGCGCATCAGATAGGGTTTTGCCAACAAAGCAAAAGTGACCAGTGTCGACGCCGGATTGCCGGGCAACCCGATCACAGGTACACCCCGGAAATGCCCGAATGTCAGCGGCTTGCCAGGTTTGATGGCGAGTTTCCAAAGCGACAGTTCGCCCGCTTCGCGCAGCGCCATGCCCAGGAAATCCGCTTCACCTACAGACACCCCTCCCGTAGAGAGGATCAAATCGACATCGTTCAACTCGCCCAAACGGGCACGGGTGATCGCCAGATCATCAGGAAGAATGCCGGCATCGATGACTTCACAGCCCAGCCGCTGCAACCAACTGCACAGCAACACCCGATTGCTGTTGTAGATCTGTCCCGGGCCCAGGACCTGACCCGGTTCAACCAATTCATCTCCGGTGGAGAGAACCGCAACACGAACCTTGCGAACCACGTCCAGTTCAGCACAACCCAGCGATGCCGCCAGCCCCTGTTCGATAGCCCCAAGTCGCGTGCCGGCCGGCAAAATCAGTTCGCCGACCGTCGTTTCCTGACCTTGTGGCCGGATGTTTTGACCGGGGCTCATCGGTTCGATGAAACGGATCCGTTCATTTTCCAGAACCTCGGCATTTTCCTGCATTTCGACACAGTCGGCGCCTGCTGGCACGGGCGCACCGGTGAAGATTCGGGCACAAGTACCCGGCTTCAACGGTTCAGGCGCCTGACCGGCATATACCTTCTGGCTGACCACCAACGGTTCTCCCGTCCAGTCAGCAACTCGCAAGGCGTAACCGTCCATGGCACTGTTCGGCCAAGGCGGCAGATCGAGCGTCGAGACCAGGTCATCGGCGAGCACACGCCCCTGAACCTGTGCCAGCGGCAAACGTTCACGGTCGTGGATGGGCGAGGCGTCCGCCATTTCCAGCAGACGCGCCAGCGCCACCTCGACAGGCATCAGGCTACCGCTTTTACCTGGCTTACCCGCGGGATTCACAGGGTGCCGCCTGCTTCAAGTGGGCCACGAAATTGCAGGGACGATGACGAGAATCCAGCTGTTCGGCGAGAATGCCATCCCAGCCGGTGCGAACGGCATTGGTAGAACCTGGCAAGCAGCAGACCAGCGTCCCGTTGGCCAAACCGGCCAGAGCCCGTGACTGCACGGTCGAGGTGCCGATATCGGCAACGGAAATCTGCCGGAACAGTTCACCAAAACCATCCACTTGCTTATCCAACAGGCAACTCACCGCCTCTGGCGTGCTGTCGCGCCCCGTAAACCCGGTACCGCCAGTGATCAGCACCACCTGAACCACTTCATCGGCAATCCAATTGGCGACTTGCGCGCGAATTTTGTAGAGATCATCTTTAAGCAACACTCGAGCGGCCAGGTTGTGACCGGCTGCGCTCAAGCGGTCGACAAATACCTGGCCTGATGTATCGGTTTCCAGAGTTCGAGTATCGCTGACCGTCAGCACCGCGATGTTAAGCGGTGCGAACGGTACATCAGCCTTGGCTTTCATAGGCTCGTCCAGTTGTAGGAAAAACAGCTCGGTGTTATATCACAGCGCTTCAATTTTTCAGCGTCCCATGGAGACCTGCCATGACCTCGAATTCACCATTGCCACCCTGCTCCATTCTGCTCCTGGCAGGTGGTCGCGGCCAACGCATGGGCGGTCAGGACAAAGGTTTGCTGAAATGGCATGGCGAGCCGCTGATTGCGCACCTGCATCGAAAAACCCGTGGCCTGAGCGATGACTTGATCATCTCGTGCAACAGGAACCTGGACATGTACGCGCCGTATGCCGATCAGTTGGTCCATGACGACGAAGGTGATTTCCCTGGACCGTTGGCCGGGATTCGCGCGGGTCTCAAAGCTGCGCGCCACGCTCATCTGCTGGTGTTGCCGTGCGACGTACCTCGCATTAGCGCCGCCCTGCTCCAGAGCATGCGCGAAACTGCCAACCAGCATCCGGACAAACCGCTGATGCTGCGCCAGGGCGAACACTGGGAGCCGCTGCTGTGTATCATCCCGGTCGCGCTTTGCGCGGCGTTCGACTCCGCATGGAATGACGGTGAACGCAGTCCGGGGCGCATTATGCGCAAGCTGGGGGCCAGCGCTCTGCAATGCGCCGAAAACGACCCTCGCCTGGCCAACCTGAATACCCCGGAACTGTTAAGCGCGCATAGCCCCGAGTCAGAACGACTCTAGCCAAGGAACTTGCGTGCGCTGTATACGTCTCAAGCTCAGTAATCAAAAGAATTCATATTTGGAGACACTCTCATGACTCAACGGATCCTCGCCACTTTCATGCTCGCCGCGGGCATCGCGACCCTCGCCGGCTGCGCATCGCCATCAGTGATTACCCTGAATGACGGTCGCGAAATCCAGGCCGTCGACTCGCCACGGTACGATGAAGAATCAGGCTTCTACGAATTCGAACAGCTGGACGGCAAGCAAACCCGCATCAACAAGGATCAGGTTCGCACCGTTAAAGAGTTGTAATCTTTGCCGCTCCGACCGGATACAAAAAGCCCGCTTAATGCGGGCTTTTTCGTGGGCGATATTTTTCACCACTGCAACGTGATAGTGCTTTCAAAGACTCTTTCCTGGCCGGTGACCGGGTCCAGAAACCGCAAGCCCTGCGCGAGCAATTTCAGCGGATTGGCATAGTCATCTTCAATGTCCTTGAGCACCTGCGGATAAAACGGGTCGTTGCAGATACTCGCACCCAGCGCAGTCATGTGTACCCGCAATTGATGTTTCTTGCCCGTCACCGGGTAAAGCGCATATCGCCACAGGTCTCCGTTCTTTTCCCGAACCTCGACTGCTGTCTCGGTGTTGCAGATGCCTGGACCTTCCTGCATGCGAAAAAACGGTTCGCCATCGATGAGACGACTTTTATGAACCAATGGGAAAGACAGCTCAGGCAAGGCACGGGCGATTGCTTCGTAGCGTTTCTCGATTTGTCGTGTCGGAAATAACGACTGATACGCTGAACGGCTCTGAGGGTTGGCCGAAAACAGCACCAGCCCCGCCGTATGCCGGTCAATGCGATGCAACGGCACCAGATGAGGGTTATCCAGTCGACGAATCAGCCTGCGCAGCAGCGTCTGCTCCACGTATTCGCCAGCCGGCGTCACTGGCAGAAAGTGCGGCTTGTCTGCGACGACCAAGTGCTCGTCGGCATAGAGAATCGTCTCGACTACCGGGATCGGCTTCTCGTCCGGCACCTCACGAAAATAATGAATCCGCAGGCCTTCCTTGTAGGGTAGATCAAGCGTGATCGGCATTCCGTGCCCGTCCAGCACCCGACCACGCGCCACTCTGTCCAGCCATTGGTCACGGCCGATAGCGCTGAAGTGTTCGCACAGGCAATCGATGACGGTCTGCCACGAACCAGGCGGCAGATAGAGTGTGCTGGCCTGGTTGTGTGCCGCAGAAAAAGTTGAAGTGGACATACGAACGTTCTGACCCTCGATACAGGCCGGCATTATCCAACAGCGGCCGAGTCGAACCTAGCAGAGAATCCTCATGCCGGAATTTGTGCGCGCGCCGCCGCGTCGGTGAACTCCTTGAGCCAGCGCAATACATCGACGGCTTCCCAGCGAGCAGGATCGTAAAGCGCATACAACAACCCCTGATAGCCCACGACATCCAGCTGCCGGTGGTAACCCGCACGCTGGAACAACGCCTCGATTTCGGCAAAACAGGTATTGAAATGCACTTTATTGAAGGGCGTTTTGCCTTCCGTCACCAGACCGTCCAGACGCAATTCGAGGACGGCCTCGCGCACAACATCGACCGACATCCGGTTCACGCTGTTTTTCAGTTGTTCGACATTGACCACGATTTATCCCTCTCATACCCCGAACCACCTGCCCATCCCCGAAAACCCGGGACGGAATGGCAGCATTACGAATAGCTGTATGCGCATACAGTATCCGAAGAGTATCGATTAAGCCAAGGGGATCAATCGCAAAGTTCGACGGGCGGGACCGCCGACCACACAAAAAACGCTTAACGCAAGAACGCCACTACCTCATCGGCACTGAATGGCCACCCCAATTCAGCGCCGGTATCGACTCGTCGCAACACCGGAATGCGCAGGCTGTAGGCGGCGAACCAGGTTTCGTCGTCTGCAATATCGACCAGCTCGACCAACAGGCCACGTTCGACAAACTCCATCAGCATGGCTTCGGCGACTTCACAGAGGTGGCACCCAAGAGTGCCGAACAGCTGACATTCAGGAAGCATGAGCGCTCAACCGAAAAAATTAAGTGTCTATTCTAGGCCTGCCCTGAAAAACCGTCGAGCCGTTGATTCCTCTGCTCTGGAACATGAACCGTAATGACGACGGTTTGACGCATATCACTCGTGATCGGTGCCATTTAAGCGATGCTGGTTTTTTTTGCTTCTACGCTTGAGTAGCCAGCGTCTATCAGCGGAGTTATTCGTGTTTGCCAATCTCTTGATAATCCTCGTTTCCTCTCTGGTGGTCATCGCGCTGTTCCAGCGCCTGCGATTGCCACCGGTTCTGGGCTATCTGTGCGTTGGGTTGATGATTGGTCCGACCGCCTTCGACTGGGTGAATGAAAGCGAAGGGCTGCCATACCTTGCCGAGCTCGGTGTGGTGTTCCTGCTGTTCTCGCTCGGTCTCGAGTTTTCCTTGACGAAAATGATCGCATTACGCCGTGTGGTGTTTGGTCTTGGCAGTTTGCAAGTGCTGGTCAGCGGACTCTTGCTGGGTGTTTTGTTGATAATGTTCGGGATGCCGACCACACCTGCTTTATTACTGGGCGCGGGACTGTCGCTGTCGTCCACCGCCATTGTCAGCAAGGAGTTGAGCAGCCTCGGCGAAATTTTCAGCAGTCATGGCCAGAATGCCATCGCGGTACTGCTGTTCCAGGACGTTGTGGCCGTCTTGCTGCTGACCCTGGTGCCCGTGTTCGCCGGCAGCAGCGATCAAGCCTGGTACTGGGCGCTGCCCCTGACACTGGTAAAAACCGTGGTGTTGTTTGGTGGTCTGATGCTGGTCAGTCGCTGGCTGCTGCCACGGTTGTTCCACGAAGTCGCTGCTGCCCGTTCTCCCGAACTGTTCGTACTGCTGGCGCTGGTCATTGTTCTGCTGACCGCCTGGCTGACTCACTTGCTGGGCCTTTCCCCGGCCTTGGGCGCGTTTCTCGCTGGCATGCTGTTAGGTGAAAGTCATTACCGACACCAGGTCGAGGCGGATATCCGTCCGTTTCGCGACATTCTGCTCGGGGTGTTCTTCGTCAGCATTGGCATGCTCATCGACTTGAATTTGTTTGCCAGTCACGCCCCGCTGATCCTCGCTATGACACTGGGGTTACTGCTGATCAAGGGCATCGTGATGGCGCTGTTGGTCAAATGGCGTGGCAGCGATGGCGAAACCGCCTGGCGCAGCGGCATGGCGCTGGCCCAGGGGGGGGAGTTCTGCTTTGCACTGATGGCGCAAATGCAACAAAACGATCTGATTCCCGCACAACTTAGCGGCCTGCTGCTGGCCGCCACCTTCTGTTCGATGCTGGTCACGCCATTGATGCTACGTGCGGCCCCGACTATTGCCAAGCGCCTGCACCGCAAGTCCAACAGGGAAGCAAAACTTGAAGAAATCAGCGCCTTGAACGCAGAGCTGGACAAGCATGTCGTCATTTGTGGTTACGGTCGCGTTGGTCAGTCCATCGGTCGCTGCCTGCGCCAACAGCAACAACCTTACATTGCGCTGGACCACGATTCGGTACGGATCGAAGAAGCGGCCGTCAGTGAAAGCTGCGTACATTACGGAGACTCCCGACGCGGCGAACTGCTGGAGGCCGTCGGGTTGGCGCGCGCCAAACTGCTGGTGATCGCCGTGGACCAGGCTGAAATCGCGCTGGAGATCCTCAAGGAGGCACGCCGGCTCAATTCAAGTGTGCCGATTCTGGTCCGCACCCGGGACGACAGTCAGCTGGCCGAATTGAAAGAGGCCGGCGCCAACGAAGTCGTGCCCGAATTGCTGGAGTCCAGCCTGATGCTCGCCTCCCATGCGCTGATCATGCTGGGACTACCTGCCCATCAGGTACAGGAACGAGTCGATCAGATACGGCACGATCGCTACCGGATGCTCCACGGTTTCTATCCCGGGGCTGTAGATGAAGAGAACTGATTCAGTCCTGACTGACGGCGCCAATCTTGTGCACCGACAAATCCGCGCCGTAATACTCTTCTTCCTGGCTCAAGCGCAGCCCGTGAAACGCCTTGATCGTCCCATACACGGAAAAGCCACCGGCCAGCGCCACGACCACACCCAAAGAGGTTCCGATCAACTGGCTGATCAGGCTCACCCCACCCAAACCGCCCAGCGCGGTCTGACCAAAAATGCCGCACGCGATGCCACCCCACGCACCACACAGACCGTGCAACGGCCACACACCCAGCACATCGTCGATGTGCCATTTGCCCTGCGCCGCGGTAAAACACCAGACAAACAGCGCGCCAGCGATGCCCCCCGTCACCAGCGCACCCACCGGGTGCATCAGGTCGGAGCCAGCGCAAATGGCCACCAGACCGGCCAATGGGCCGTTATGCAGGAAGCCAGGGTCATTGCGTCCGACAATCAGCGCCGCCATGGTTCCGCCGACCATGGCCATCAACGAATTCACCGCCACCAGTCCGCTCACGCCTTGCAGCGTCTGAGCGCTCATGACGTTGAAGCCAAACCAGCCGACAATCAGGATCCACGAACCCAACGCAAGAAATGGAATGCTCGACGGCGCAAACGCCACCAGACGACCGTCGCGATAGCGCCCCTGTCTTGGCCCGAGCAACAACACCGCCGCGAGCGCCAGCCAGCCGCCCATGGCGTGAACCACTACCGAACCTGCAAAATCATGGAAGCTGGCCCCCACATGGACCAGCAACCAGGCTTGCAAACCAAAATTGCCATTCCAGATCATGCCTTCAAAGAAGGGGTAGATGAACGCCACGATCAGCGCTGTCGCACACAACTGCGGGACAAACCTGGCGCGCTCGGCAATGCCACCGGAAATGATCGCCGGAATGGCCGCGGCGAAGGTCAGCAAAAAGAAGAATTTCACCAGTGCGTAACCATGGTCGGCGTTGATCACCGCTGCCGGTTGCAGGAAGGTAACGCCATAGGAAATCCAATAGCCTATAAAGAAGTAGGCCAGGGTCGAAATGGCGAAGTCGCTGAGAATCTTCGACAAGGCGTTGACCTGGTTCTTTTGCCGAACCGTGCCAACCTCAAGAAAGGCGAAACCGGCGTGCATGGCCAACACCATGACTGCGCCGATAAGGATGAACAATGTATTGGAGCTGTGGACCAGACTGTCCACCGCGCTTTGCAGATTTTCCATGGAGTTTGGCAGACCTTAAGGCTGAAAAAAGCACCAAAGCAGTTCGCGCAGGCAAACGATGCACCAGTTTGCGGCTCGCCTGGATCGAATCACTGATCCCTGCGAACCGTTTTGGCGCATAGAAGCGTCACCCTCGCGCGAGTTTTGATTGTTTGCGTCAGGGCTTTACTGAAATCATGCCCGGCAACGGCGCATCAGCACCGGCAAACGCACCACGACACAGCAAAAGTTGTACCAGTCATTTGTAATGAACCTTCGCGCAAGGCTCATACTCGAACCCATCAGAAGCCACAGACGGAGATCCACCCATGGCCAGCATCAAGGCAAAGACTGCTCAAGAAATCCTGATGAACGATTTTCAGACTCTGGTCAGCGACACCGAACGGTTGCTGGAACACACCGCCACCCTGGCCGGTGATCAGGCTGATGAGCTGCGTAACCAGATCCACGACAGCCTGTTGCGTGCCCGGGAAACCTTGAAGTTGACCGAAGATTCATTGAAAGAGCGCGGCCAGGCAGCGGTCACCGCGACCGAGGATTATGTTCAGGCCAACCCATGGCAATCGGTCGGGATCGCCGCCGGGGTGGGCTTCCTGATTGGCCTGCTGGCTTCTCGGCGCTGATATGTCTATCGGCGAATCCAGCTCGTCTGCGACGGGCACAAGCGCTACATCGCGACGCCTGGGCGCCGCTTTTCTTGGACTGTTGCACAGCCATGTCGAACTGTTCGGCATCGAGTTGCAGGAACAAAAAGCGCGCACCGTAAGCCTGCTGCTGTTTGCGGGCCTGGCGCTGGTCTTTGCATTACTGCTGCTGGTGGGGTTGTCGACACTGGTGTTGATCGTGTTCTGGGACACTTATCGCCTGGCCGCCATCATCGGGCTCTGCGTGTTCTATACCTTGGCCGCCATATTCTGCGGGCTGCGTTTGAAAGCAGCGGTCTTCGATGAGTCCTCGCCTTTCCATGGCACCCTGCAAGAATTGGCCAACGATCGGGAGCGTCTGCTGCCATGAGCCTGCCTGAACTGCCTCATAACAGCTCGCGCGCGGAAATGCGCAAGGCGTTGATTCGCCTGCGCATGGAAATGCACCGTCAGGAAATTCGCCATGAATCCAGGGAACTGCTGCTGCCCTTGCAGCGGATGCGCGGTATGACGCAAAACCTGCAGGAGAATTTTGGCATCAAGCATGCTCCGCTCTGGGGCGTGGCGGCTGTCACTTTGCTGGGCTTCCTGACCGGCAAAGGCGCCAGACGCGGTGGCGTCAGCAGCCTGACTCGCCTGGTACGGCTGGGCACCAGCCTGGCGCCCTTGATCAAACTGGTCCTGCAAAGCAATTCACGTAAAGACTGAATGGCATGCTTGCAACACCCGCGGGACGAACCTCTTTATCGAGAGGTTCGATCCTGCGTGTCCATCGACATCGACGCCGCCGGGCGCCAGTTCCACTTGCAGGCACCGGCGCGAACCCGGAAGCTAAGGGCTCAGTCACCTGACGGAGAGACCCGCCTTGGATTGGCAAACCCTGCTTACCCGCGAACGCCTCGGAAAACCTCTGCACAGCCCGGAAGAACTCGGCCGCAGCCCTTTCCATAAAGACCATGACCGCATTATTTTCTCAGGCGCTTTTCGCAGGCTTGGACGCAAGACCCAAGTCCATCCGGTCACCAGCAACGATCATATCCATACGCGCCTGACCCACTCACTGGAAGTCAGCTGCGTCGGCCGCTCACTGGGCATGCGTGTGGGCGAAACCATTCGCGACGCCCTGCCCGACTGGTGCGACCCGAGCGATCTGGGAATGGTGGTGCAATCGGCCTGCCTGGCCCATGACATTGGCAACCCACCCTTCGGCCACTCCGGCGAAGACGCCATCCGACACTGGTTCCAGCAGGCCGCAGGCCGTGGTTGGCTGGATGCCATGAGCGAAGTCGAACGCAACGATTTCCTCAATTTCGAAGGCAACGCCCAAGGCTTCCGGGTGCTCACTCAGCTTGAGTACCATCAGTTCGACGGTGGCACGCGGCTGACGTATGCCACGCTGGGTACGTACCTGAAGTATCCCTGGACGGCGAAGCACGCGGACTCACTGGGTTACAAAAAGCACAAGTTCGGCTGTTATCAGAGCGAACTGCCGTTGCTGGAGCAGATCGCTCACAAACTCGGCCTGCCACAACTGGAAGAGCAGCGCTGGGCGCGCCATCCATTGGTGTACCTGATGGAAGCCGCCGATGACATCTGCTACGCGCTGATCGACCTGGAAGACGGTCTGGAAATGGAGTTGCTGGAATACGCCGAAGTCGAGTCTTTGCTACTCAACCTTGTGGGCGACGACCTTCCGGAAACCTATCGCCAACTCGGTCCACTGGATTCGCGGCGTCGCAAACTGGCCATCCTGCGGGGCAAAGCCATCGAACACTTGACCAATGCTGCGGCGCGCGCCTTCGTCGAACAACAGGACGCCCTGTTGGCCGGCACACTGCCCGGTGATCTGGTGGAGCACATGCATGGCCCGGCCAAGCGTTGCGTCTTGAATGCCAAAGACATGGCCAGAAAAAAGATTTTCCAGGACAAACGCAAGACGCTGCATGAAATCGGCGCCTACACCACGCTGGAAATTCTTCTGAACGCGTTTTGCGGAGCGGCGCTGGAACAACACAACGGTCGAACGCCCTCGTTCAAAAGTCGTCGCATCCTTGATCTATTGGGGAACAATGCACCCGATCCTCGCGGGCCTTTGCATACGTCTTTCTTGCGCATGATCGACTTCATCGCCGGTATGACCGACAGCTACGCCAGTGAAATGGCCCTGGAAATGACCGGTCGTTCAAGCCGCGGGTGAATCCCCCTCGACCAGCTGTTCAGATTGCCTGAAGAGCTGGTTGATGTTCACTCGCAAACAGAATCGCCCTACATCGTGCGCAGCGCTGGCTGATCGACTGCCTGCCCTGCTGGCGCAATAATCACCGTCCACTCTGCTCGACACATGAAGCATGAAAAATGTCAGGTTCAAACACGATTGGCGCATCTTGCTGGTGGAAGATCATCCCTTTCAGCTCAAAGCGACCCAATGCCTGCTAGAGAGTTATGGCTTCACCCAACTCACCGCCTCGGACAGTGCCGCGAGCGCTTTACGCCGGATGCTCGAGTCTTCACAGCCCTTCGACATTCTTCTGTGTGATCAATGCCTGCCGGATCTCCCGGGCCTTGATTTGATCGAGTTCGCCAGCCACCAGGGAATGATCAAGCAAGCGATACTTCTAAGCAGTCTGACACCCCGAGAACTGGACGAGCTCAAAAAAACAGCCGACGAACATGATCTCCCCTTACTGGGTTACTTGATAAAACCATTGCAACAATCAGATTTTAGAAATCTGTTGACCCTGGCCTCACTATAAGTCCTTTAATCCAACACACTTAATACACTAACTATAGATTTAGAGTCCGGCTCACACATATAACATATCCATTGATCCTCATTAAAAACCTAGTTGAGGTGTAGTCCATATCCTCTTTGATTGTAGGATTTGTCCTATATCACTGCTATCGGCTTGTCAGTTCATGCGCCCCCTCAACTATCTGAGCTAAGGTGCGCGCTTTATTTGAGCTCGCATGGGATCTGATTATGAACTCCGTATTTATTGTCGACGATCACCCCGTTATCCGTCTTGCCGTCCGAATGTTGCTCGAACATGAGGGGTATAAAGTCGTCGGCGAAACTGATAATGGGGTCGACGCCATGCAGATGGTTCGCGAATGCATGCCGGACCTGGTGATTCTCGACATCAGCATTCCCAAACTGGATGGACTGGAAGTCCTCTCGCGTTTCAACGCCATGTGCACCCCGTTAAAAACGCTGGTGTTAACCGCTCAGTGCCCGACACTGTTCGGTATTCGCTGCATGCAATCCGGTGCCTCGGGGTATGTATGCAAACAGGAAGACCTCAGTGAACTGGTGAGTGCAATCAAAGCGGTGCTCTCGGGCTACAACTACTTTCCCAGCCAGGCATTGAACCCTGTCCGTAGCGATGACTCGCGATACGCCGATCTGGAACTCTTCAAGTCGGTCAACGACCGGGAGTTGATGGTATTGCAACTGTTTGCACAAGGTCGCACCAATAAGGAAATTGCCAAGGGCATGTTCCTGAGCAACAAGACGGTCAGCACCTATAAAAAGCGCCTGATGCAAAAACTCAAAGCCAAATCACTGGTTGAACTCATCGATATGGCAAAACGTAACGCCTTAGTGTGAGAGACCGGATGCCCAGTCGTTTAAAGGACTATCTAATACTGATAACCGCAGGCTTTTGTCTGAGCCCCTCAGTGTCTGCGGCACATTCCGCCAGCGAACATTTCACCTTGCTCAGTCGATCAATGGTCGGGCACATGGAAGTCCAACTGGATTCATCACAACGACACTGGATCAACAATAAACGTGAACTGATCCTCGGTACTTCAGCCCCCGACTACCCGCCATTCGACCTGACGCAAAGTGGCAACGACTATGAAGGCTTCACCGCCGATTATGCGGGAATCCTTGGCAAGGCCACCGGCCTGCCAGTCAAGGTTCAGCGCTATGCCTCCCGGGAAGACGCGATCGGGGCACTGGAAAGCGGCGCAGTCGACATGCTCGGCAGTGCCAACGGATTCGAGGCACGTAACGCCAATATTGTGCTTTCAGCACCTTACGCCGCGGATCAACCTGTTCTGGTGACACGGGAAGGTGAAACCCGATCCCTGACCGATGGCCTTGCCGGGTTGCGATTGAGCATGGTGTACCACTATTTGCCCATGGAAGAAGTCAAAGCCCTGTATCCAAAGGCGATCATCACGTCCTACCCGTCTTACCAGAATGCAATCAACGCCGTTGCTTTCGACCAGGCCGATGTCTTTCTTGGCGACACCATTTCCACCCATTACCTGATCAACAAGGGCTACCTGAACAACATCCGGATGGCGAACTTCGGTAAGCACGAAGTCCACGGCTTCAGTTTTGCCGTGCACAGGAACAACCCGGACCTTCTTGGGATTATCAACGCGATACTGATTGCCACGCCCACCAGCGAGCGAGAAAACATCGCCAAGCGCTGGAGTGCCGGCAGTGACATTCTTCTCACCGATCACAAGCTGCAACTGACCGGTCGCGAAGAACGCTGGCTGGCGCAACATCCGGTCGTGCGCGTAGTGGTCAATGAAGCGTTTGCGCCGCTGACGTTTTTCGATAATGACGGCAACTTTCGGGGAGTCACCGCCGACCTGCTGGAGCTGATCAGGTTACGCACCGGACTGCGCTTCGAGATCCATCGAACTCGAAGCGATGACGAGATGATCGAGCGAGTCAGTCACCATCAGGCCGACCTGATTGCCGCGCTGCTACCCAGCACACAACGTGAAACGCTGCTGAACTTCAGCCGTCCCTATCTGGAAAACTCCTTTGTCCTGCTGACGCGCAAAGGGGCTGGCAGCTCGACAAACCTCACACAGTTTTCAGGCAAGCGCCTGACGATTGCCCAAGGTAACCCGATGGTGGATTACCTGCGCCATCAGTATCCGCACATCAATCTGATCGAAACACCGGACACCTTCAGTGCCGTGCAACTAGTTGCAGAGGGCCAGGCTGACGGTGCGATCAATTCACTGGTGATCGCCAACTACTTTGTTTCATCCAGAATCTTCGAAGACACCCTTCAGATCACTTCCACTCTTGGCACTCAGCAGGCGGCGTTCTCTTTGGCGACCGGGCGTGATGCCAAGGAATTGAGTGCCATCCTCGACAAGGCGCTGCTGAGCATTACCCCGGAAGAGTTGGGCATCATCAACAGCCGCTGGCGGGGTTACGCGTCGACTTCGCAAAACACCTGGCAAAGCTATCACCGGGTGTTCTATCAGGTGGTCCTGGGGGTAGGCGTGCTGCTGCTGATTTCCATTGCCTGGAACGCTTACATGCGTCGTCAGATAAAACAGCGTCAGTCGGCCGAGCTCGCGCTGAATGATCAACTTGAGTTCATGCGGTCGCTGGTCAATGGAACGCCGCATCCAATCTACGTGCGTGATCGGCAGGGGTTACTGCAAAGCTGCAACGACAGTTACCTGGAGGCCTTTAGTGCGAAATACGAAGACGTGATCGGCAAAAGCGTCATTGAGGGCAAGATGAGCAATGCTTTCGAAGCGCGTGAATACGAGACGGATTATCAGCGCGTCATGAGTGAAGGGATACCGCTGATTCTCGATCGCACGCTGCACATCGGCAATCGCCAGATGACGATTTATCACTGGGTTTTGCCTTACCGGGACTCAAGCGGTGAAGTGCAGGGCATCATCGGCGGCTGGATCGATATCAGCGAACGGCGACAACTGTTCGATGAACTTCGCGCCGCAAAGGAACGTGCCGATGAAGCGAACCGGGCCAAAAGCACCTTCCTGGCGACCATGAGCCATGAAATYCGCACCCCGATGAATGCAATCATCGGCATGCTGGAACTGACCCTCAAACGTATCGAAGCGAATCATCCAGACCGACCCGCCATCGACGTCGCCTACAACTCGGCAAGAGACCTGCTGGAACTGATCGGGGACATTCTTGATATTGCGCGAATCGAATCCGGGCACCTGAGTTTGAACCCGGAACGCGTCAACCTGGGCGAAACGATGGCTTCGGTGGTCAGGATCTTCGACGGCCTTGCCCGCCAGAAAAACCTGCGCCTGCTGCTCGACTTCAACCCTGCCCAAATGCCAACCGACGTCCTGTTAGACCCGATGCGCTTCAAGCAGGTGCTGTCCAATCTGGTCAGCAACGCCATCAAGTTTACCGAACAAGGTCAGGTCCGGATTGTGAGTGAGTTGCATGCCACTGACGAAACCGATCGGGTTTTGTTGCGTTTGCAGATTCAGGACAGCGGAATCGGCATCAGCGAACAGGATCAACAGCGCCTGTTCGAACCCTTCGCTCAGGCGACCCATAGCGCGCAGTCGACTCGTGGGGGGGCGGGGCTGGGTCTGGTGATCAGCCGCACGTTGTGCGAGATGATGGGTGGCAGCCTGCAATTGCGCAGTCAGCCCGGTGTCGGTACTCAGGTCGAGATTTCGCTGCAAATGGCCACGTTGCCGCCCGAGCCGGTAACGAACACCGCCGAAGCGCCTGTTCCCCCCACCTCATCCCCCTTGAATGTCCTGGTGGTCGATGATCACCCGGCCAATCGCTTGCTCATGTGTCAGCAACTGGAGTTTCTGGGGCACCACTACTGCGCTGAAACGGATGGCCAGACCGGGCTGGATGCATGGAAAAACGGAGGGTTCGATCTGGTGATTGTCGATTGCAACATGCCGGTCATGAACGGCTATGAACTGGCCCGTCTGATTCGCCAACACGAACGGCAACAGCCGCGCGCGGCCTGCACCTTGTTGGGCTTCACCGCCAACGCGCAGCCGGAAGAAATACAGCGCTGCAAAAATGCCGGAATGGACGACTGCCTGTTCAAGCCCCTCAGCTTGATGGCGTTGAGGCACTGGATTGAGCGCATCAAACCGATCGCCCGCGAGCCGGCATTCAGCCTCGAAGGGTTGCAACTGCTGACCGGCGGCAATCCGAAGCTGGACCAGCGTTTGTTGTCCGAATTGCTGAACAGCAATCGACTGGACCGCCAGGAATTGCTGGCGCTATCACAATGCAAAGACCGCCAGTCGTTCCTGGACGTCGCTCACAAAATCAAGGGCGCGGCCCGCATCGTCCAGGCGAGTCGAGTGATCGACAGTTGTGAGGCACTCGAAAGCGCCTGCCATGACGTTTTCCACCCCGAAGATGTCGCCAATTGCACCAAGGCCATAGAGCTCACCATGCTCGAACTGGAGCAGGCATTGCAGCAACAAATAGGGCACAACGACCGAAGCAGAAAGAAAGAGCCTTAACTATGCTTGAGCGCTGAGCAGTGTGTTAACCATCACGGAGAGACCAGTAATGTCCAGCCCACTGCGCACCGATCAACGACGGCTTCCGCTGCACGTCCATATCAGCGTGATGTTTACTTTCCTGCTGCTGCTCACGGGCGTGGTGCTGGGCATTTTTAATTACCACCAAACCACGCAGATCATCCTGTCCAGCAGCGAAAAACTGTTCAACCGCATCGAGCAGGATGTCCGGCTGGACCTGCAAGGCACCTATGAACCGATTCGCCACCTGCTGAGCTTGTTGGTGGACAATCCGGCAACCGAGGCGCCCGCGCTGGAGCAACGACTCTTGCTGCTCAAGCCCTTTAGCCAGTCGCTCAAAAGTAATCCCAACCTGGCCTCGCTGTACCTGGGATACAGCAATGGCGACTTTTTCATGGTACGCCCCCTGCGAACCCCGGCCCTGAGAACACTCACTAATGCCCCGGACTCGGCGGCCTATCAAGTCTGGAGCATTGAGCGTCCGGCTAGCGGTGAGAAAGCGCGGTCCCTGTCACTGTTTTTTGATCAGAAGCTGGCCCTCATCAACCGCCAGGATAACCCCGACGAAACCTACGATCCGCGCACTCGCGCCTGGTTTACCAGCGCGCGCCGCGATGAAGGTCAGATCACGACCGAACCTTATGTGTTTTTCTCCACCCACAATGTCGGCACCACCCTCGCCCTGCGCAGTGGCGAGAACGCGGTAATGGGCGCCGACCTTACCCTCGCCGAACTCTCCGCGACGCTGGCCAAGCATGTGGTGACGCCGCATACCGAGATCGTCCTCTTCGATAGCAAGGGCAATGCCGTTGCCTACCCCGATAGCAGCAGGCTGATCGTCGACGACCAGACTGCACGCTTGATCAAGGCGACCGATTTGAACCCGGCACTCGCTGCCTTGCTCACCCATCCACCCGAAGGTAATCGCCTGGATGCGGCCGGTCGCCAATGGATCGTGGCCCGCAGCAGCATGCAGGAAGGCGGGCCTGAAGGATTGCAGCTGGCGCTGTTGGTGCCGGAAGATGAATTGCTCGTCGATGCCTACCGCATGCGCTGGCAAGGGGCGCTGGTGACGTTGGCCACGTTGCTGTTGTGCCTGCCGCTGGGTTGGCTTACCTCGAGGATTCTGGTCAAGCCCCTGCGCGCACTGGTGCAGGAAGCCGATGCGATCCGCAGTTTCGATTTCAACTTTCCCGTCAGCCGGCGCTCGCCAGTACTTGAAGTTGACCAATTGAGCGTGTCGATGGCGCGCATGAAGGACACCCTGGCGAGCTTTTTCCAGATCACTGACAGCTTGAGCGCCGAGACCCGTTTCGCCCCACTGCTGCAACGAGTGTTGTTCGAAACCGTGAAAATCGGGCAGGCCCAGGCGGGTCTGATCTACCTGCGCGAACAGGATGGCGATCGCATGGAGCCTCATGGTCTGGTGATCAACGATACCTCCCAGGCGTTGCAGGCGTTCGGCATTGAAGGCCACGCACTTCATGACCCACAGAGCCCTCAGTGGATGCAGCAGTTGTCGAGCGCCGACAACGTCGTCACTAGCCTGGGCTACGAAAATGCCGCCGACCTGCAAAAAGTGATGCTCGCACTGGAATGTCCACGGGTTCATCTGATCGGCATCAGATTGCACAATCGGCACAACGAAACCGTAGGCCTGCTGATCTTCCTGTTGGCCGACAGCGGCACACAAAGCGACCTGGAAAAGCTTCGTCCTGACCGCATCGCGTTTCTCCAGGCAGTGTCCGGCGCAGCGGCGGTGAGTATTGAAAGCCAGCGCCTGCAGGCCAGACAAAAACAGCTGCTGGACTCCTTTATTCAACTGCTGGCTGGCGCCATCGATGCCAAGAGTCCTTACACCGGTGGGCATTGTCAGCGGGTGCCCGCGTTGACGCTGATGCTCGCTCAGGCTGCCGCCGCCAGTCAGGAGCCGGCCTTCAGTGGTTATCAGCCCACGGAAGATGAATGGGAAGCCCTGCACATTGCCGCCTGGCTACACGATTGCGGCAAKGTCACGACCCCTGAGTACGTGGTCGACAAAGCCACCAAACTTGAAACCCTGAACGACCGCATCCACGAAATCCGCACGCGTTTCGAAGTGCTCAAGCGCGATGCCTGGGTCAACTACTGGCAGGCCATCGCCCAGGGCGGCGACGAACGCCAGCTTAGCGAATTGCGCGATACTCGCCTGGCAGAACTGGATGATGATTTTGCCTTCATCGCCCACTGCAATCTGGGCGGCGAGGCCATGGCTGAATCCGACCTGCAACGTTTGCGCAGCATTGCTGAACGCACCTGGACCCGAACCCTGGATGATCGGCTCGGGGTTTCATGGGAGGAGAATCGCCGCCAGTCACGTACTCCGGCACCGACGCTACCGGTCAGCGAGCCATTGCTGGCGGACAAACCCGAGCACGTGTTCGAACGCGCCGAAAGCGAGCTGATCCCGGCTGATAACCCATGGGGTTTCAAACTCGATGTACCGCACTACAAGTACAACCGCGGCGAACTCTACAACCTGAGCATTACCCGAGGCACGCTGACGCGCGAGGAGCGTTACATCATCAATCATCACATGGTGCAAACGATCCTGATGCTCAGCCACCTGCCCTTCCCCGCGCACCTCAACAACGTCGCGGAAATCGCCGGCGGCCATCACGAGAAAATGGACGGCACCGGTTATCCAAAACAATTGAAACGAGAAGAAATGAGCCTGCCGGCGCGGATGATGGCGATTGCCGATATTTTCGAAGCGCTGACCGCTGCCGACCGCCCCTACAAGAAGGCCAAAACCCTGAGCGAAGCGCTGGGCATCATGGCCTTCATGTGCCGTGACGCCCACATTGACCCAGAGCTGTTCGGGCTATTCATCAACTCACAAATCTATTTGCAGTACGCGAAACGATTTCTCGATCCGGCGCAGATTGACGCCGTCGACTCGTCAAGCCTGCTGGCCAAGGCAGGCCTGACAGCGTGATCAGCAATCGGTCAGGCGCAGGAATATCGCTGCCAACCGTTCGATACCGGCCTGATCTTCAGCGGTAAAACGCGCAAGCTTCGGGCTGTCGAGGTCCAGCACACCGATCAATCGACCGTCCTTGACCAAGGGCACCACCAACTCGCTGTTCGACGCACTGTCACAAGCGATGTGACCGGGAAATGCGTGCACATCTTCAACAAGCTGGGTCTGCAATGTTGCCGCTGCTGTGCCGCACACCCCCCTGCCGAATGGAATGCGTACACAAGCGATCTGGCCCTGGAACGGACCGAGCACCAGTTCTTCATTGCGATTGAGGTAGAAACCGGCCCAGTTCAAGTCATCGAGCTGGTTGAACAGGAATGCCGAGAACTGTGCCGCATTGGCAATGAAATCACGCTCATCGGCCAGCAATGATTCCAGCTGCGCCCACAACATGCCGTAACCATCCAGGCCTTGGCCGCTCTTCTGTAAATCAATCATGCTTTGTGCTCCAACAGCTTGAGCCCGACCCAATAGCGGGCAAATTGATAAGCGCAACGTCCATTGCGATTGCCTCGGCCGCCGGCCCAACGCACCGCGAGGATGTCCAGTGCTTCGTCACGCTGCCACTCAAGGCCGGCCTTGCCGGCCAGTTGACCGATCCAGTGTTCAACGACGTTGAGGAAATGTTCCTGAGTAAACGGATAAAACGACAGCCACAAGCCGAAGCGGTCCGACAACGCGATCTTGTCTTCCACTGCCTCGCTGGGGTGCAGTTCGCCGTCGACGCGCTTCCAGTTTTCGTTATCACTTTCCTTCTCCGGTACCAAATGGCGACGGTTGGAAGTGGCGTACAGCAAAACGTTGTCCGGCGCTTGCTCGAGGGAACCGTCGAGTACACTCTTGAGCACGCGATAGTCGCCCTCACCCGACTCAAACGACAGGTCATCGCAGAACAGCACAAAACGCTGTGGCAACTTGGCGATCTGCTCGACCACTCGCGGCAAGTCGGCCAAGTGATCGCGCTCGATCTCGATCAGGCGCAGGCCGGCGTTGGCGTGCTCGGCCAGCAAGGCACGCACCAGCGACGATTTACCGGTGCCGCGCGAGCCCCAGAGCAAGGCGTGGTTGGCCGGCATGCCGTCGAGGAACTGTTGGGTATTTCGACCCAACTGCTCCAATTGACGATCCACGCCGATCAGGTCGGACAGGCGCATGTCGAGGCTGACGTGCAGCGGCAACAGAAAACCGCTGCGCCCCTCTCGTTGCCAGCGCGCCGCCAGGCACTGATTCCAGTCGATGGCTTGCCGGTGGGCCGGCAACAGCGGTTCGATACGGGCCAGGACGGCATCGGCGCGTTCAAGAAAAGCATTCAATCGGGCGTCCACGTCTTCTCCTCGGGCACGTTCACAGTAATGATGGCGATACAGCGACGACTACACAGCGTTCGGTGCCCGGTTCATCCCAGGCTCAGGGGTTCGCGAGAACATCGGAATCCATGCATGATCGACTATGCTTGAGCAGCGAAAGGAAACGGAAGTGGTTCAACACCCCATGGATATCAAATTCACCCACCGGCTGTCATACAAGCAAGCCCGGCTGACTGTGCTGGTCGGTTTCATTCTGGGCACGCTGCTCAGCCTGCTGCAAATAGGCATCGATTATGCCAGCGAAGACGCCTCCATCAACCGCGAAATATTGTCTTTGCTGGAAATCAGCCACAACCCAGCCTCACGCATCGCCTACAACATCGACGCCGAACTCGCCCAGGAACTAGCCATGGGCCTGATGCGCTCGCCGGCAATCATCGGCGCGAAACTGACCGACAACAACAATGTCGTGCTCGCCAGCGTCAAGCGCCCGGGTCTGCAAAGCGGTTATCGAGTGATCAGCGACTTCCTGTTTGGGGCCAACCGGCAGTTCGAAGACCGCCTCTTTCTCGATCATCTGCCTGACGAATCCCTTGGGACCTTGCA
The DNA here is from genome assembly GCF_056405815.1 of Pseudomonas sp. P1_F1_2. NCBI lineage: Bacteria > Pseudomonadati > Pseudomonadota > Gammaproteobacteria > Pseudomonadales > Pseudomonadaceae > Pseudomonas > Pseudomonas sp. P1_F1_2. Next base: position 60,277 of record NZ_JBFUBK010000015.1, read on the forward strand.
ACTTGAAGTCGATACCTATGCCTTCGGCAGCCGCTTCCTGCGTCGGGCCGAGGTGACGCTACTCAACGGTTTTGCGCGAAGCCTGATCCTGACAGGCATTCTTCTGGCGCTGTTCTACGTGATGCTGACCAAGCCCTTGGTGCGGGTCATTCGCGAACTCAGTGGCCGCGATCCGCGTAGCGCGCAGCCGACCTGGCTGGAATACCCGGCGGGGCATGAACACGACGAAATCGGTGTGTTGGTCAAAGTCGCCAACCAACAATTCGAAAACATCGCCACCGAAATCCAGCAACGACGCAACGCCGAAAACCGCCTGACCGACTACCTCAGTCAACTCGAAAACATCGTCTCGGCACGCACAGCGGAACTCAAGGCGATCAATGCCCGGCTCAGCCAATCCAATCAGGAACTGGAAACCGCTCGCACCACCGCCATCGAGATGGCAGAAGCACGCTCGGTATTTCTGGCCAACATGAGCCATGAAATTCGCACCCCCCTTAACGGCCTGTTGGGGATGATCGCGTTGTCGCTGGACGGTCCACTTACGGCCGAGCAACAGCAACAACTGTCGATTGCCCATGACTCGGGCAAAGTGCTGGTGGAACTGCTCAACGATATTCTCGACCTGTCCAAGTTCGATGCCGGTCAGCTGGAACTCGAACACATTCCGTTCGACCTTGGCGCGTTGGTCGAAGACACCGCCAACCTGCTGTCTCAGAATGCGGCGCCCAGTGTAGAGCTGACATGCCTGATCGAGCCGCAATTTCCGGCGCTGGTATTGGGGGACCCGACTCGCGTGCGGCAGATCGTCAGCAATCTGTTGTCCAACGCGCTCAAGTTCACCCGCTTCGGTCGGGTCGATTTACGCCTGTCCACGTTCGAAGACGGCGTCAGAATCGAAGTCTGCGACACCGGTATCGGGATCGCCCACGATGCCCAGGTCAAGATCTTCCAGCCGTTTACCCAGGCAGGCGCAGGTATTACCCGACAGTTCGGCGGTACGGGACTGGGCCTGGCCCTCACCTATAACCTCTGCGAAGCCATGCAGGGACGTCTGACCATCAGCTCGGAAGCCGGTTTCGGTAGCCAGTTCTGCGCCGACCTGCCGCTGCCCGTCCACACCCGCGCCGTATCTCCGGCACCGCTGCCCGGGAAGGTCATTGCGATCACCGCCGCCAGCAGCGGTCTGGCTGAACTGCTGAAAGCCCTGTTACCCGCCTGGGGGCTCGACTATCAACAGCGCTCCATTGATGACTCGTTACTAGGGCTTGAGCCTGATGTACTGATCACCGACTGCCCCGAATGCCTGTTTGGCCTGCGCCCTACCCTTGCCGCGCCGATTCTGCTGGTGACCGCTTATGGCAACTTCATGCCCAGCGAACAGGTGAGCGCCCTCGCGCCGCTGCAGCAACAGGCACGTCCGCTGGCGCGCAATGCGCTATACCAGGCCTTGCAACGGGTCTTGTTTGCGCAAACCACGACAATCAACGGAGCGCGCACCGAAGCCCTTCCCCATCAGCGGCGCGGGCGCGTGTTGCTGGTCGAGGACAACCCGGTCAATCAATTAGTGGCCAAGGGGATGCTCGGAAAACTCGGCTGCGAGGTCATCGTCGCCGCTCACGGCGCCGAAGCGCTGGATCAGCTTGAATACAGCGATTTCGATCTGGTGTTGATGGACTGCAACATGCCGGTGATGGATGGCTACGAAGCCAGCCGGCAAATTCGCCACAGCGGACGCTGGCCACAATTGCCCATCGTCGCGCTGACCGCCAACGCCATGTCCGAAGAACGCGAACGCTGCCGTGCGGCGGGCATGAGCGACTACCTGGCCAAACCCTTCCGCCGCGAAGAGCTGGCCGCCCTGCTCGATTTGTGGATTCCCACTACGACAGCGCTTTGATCTGCCCCAGCAAATGGTCAAGCCCCTCGCGCAGATCATTCAGGCGGTCCAGATCCACTCCGCTGTCACACAGCAGGCTCGCCTTGAGTGGGCCGACTTGATCACGCAATGCCTTGCCAGAAGGCGACAGACTCAGGTGCACCTCTCGCTCATCGCGGGCCGAACGTTGACGCTGCACCAGTTGCAGTTGCTCAAGACGTTTGAGTAACGGCGTCAAGGTGCCGGAATCCAGCGCCAGACGCTCGCCCAGCGCCTTGACCGTCGGTTGCTCGGGGGCGGCCTCCTGCCATTCCCACAACACCAGCATGGCCAGGTATTGCGGGTAAGTCAGGCCGAGCTGATCGAGCATCGGCTTGTAGGCCCGGATCACCGCCCGGGACGCGGCGTACAGCTTGAAGCAGAGCTGGCTGTCCAGCTTCAACGAATCAACTGACACGCTGTTCATTTGAGCAGAGCTTCAATCTCGCGGCTCAAGTCCTGCGGTTTAGTCGCCGGAGCAAAGCGCTTGACCAACTGACCGTCCTTGCCGATCAGGAACTTGGTGAAGTTCCACTTGATGCCCTGCGAACCCAGCACCCCCGGAGCACGTTTTTTCAGTTGAACGAACAACGGATGGGCGCCTGCACCGTTGACTTCAATCTTCTTGAACAGCGGGAAGCTGACACCAAAGTTCAACTCACAAAATTCGGAAATCGCCTCTTCGTTGCCTGGCTCCTGTTTACGGAACTGGTTGCACGGAAAACCAAGGACGACCAGCCCCTGGTCCTTATAGGTTTGCCATAATTCTTCCAGCCCTTTGTATTGCGGAGTGAAGCCGCACTTGCTCGCCGTATTGACCACCAGCACTGCTTTACCGGCGAAATCAGCCAGGGTCTTTTGTTCACCCTTGATGGTGGTGCAAGGGATGTTCAGCAGGTTGTCGCTCATGGTTTCTGACTCTGTATGGGATAGATTGAGACAAACATAGCGAGCAATTGAATTGTGTGCAATTTAATAAATCAATGGGAGCACGAAAACCCTGTAGGAGCACGGCTTGCCGGCGATGGCGTCCTTGAGATTGCCATCGCCGGCAAGCCGTGCTCCTACAGGGCTCACATTATTCGCGCGGCACCAGGTCCAGGCACACCGAGTTGATGCAATAACGCAGGCCGGTCGGCGGCGGGCCATCCGGGAATACGTGCCCCAAGTGCGCATCGCATTTGGCGCAGACCACCTCGGTGCGGATCATGCCGTGGCTGACATCGCGGATTTCGGTCATCGCGCTGTCGCCAATCGGCGCGTAGAAGCTCGGCCAGCCGCAGCCAGAGTCAAACTTGGTCCTGGAGTCGAACAGCGGCTCGTTACAGCAGATGCAGTGGTAGACACCGTCAGTTTTGGTTGCGTTGTATTTGCCCGAGAACGGTCGCTCGGTGCCTTTGAGACGGCACACGTTGTACTGCTCTGGATCGAGCATTGCTCTCCATTCTTCCAGGGTTTTTTCCAACTTTTCCATCATCACACCTCAGCAGCTGAAAAAGCCCGATCTGTACCTTTTCCACGGATCGGGCGGCACGTATGATTGCGCCTCGTCAAACGCCAGTCTGGCAGCCAGACCACGCGCATTCAAACGGATTTATGAGTGCCGCCACTGAAGGCGTCAGGCCTGTGTGAATACGCAGGATTCCCAGCACGGTTGTTCATACGCCGCCTGGATCGTTCATTTTCGGGAACACATCGCCATGCAGGTCAGCAAATCGAACAAGCTCGCCAACGTCTGCTACGACATTCGCGGCCCAGTGCTCAAGCACGCCAAACGCCTGGAGGAGGAAGGTCATCGCATCCTCAAGCTGAACATCGGCAACCCGGCACCGTTTGGTTTCGAAGCGCCGGATGAAATTCTTCAGGACGTAATCCGCAATCTGCCGACGGCCCAGGGCTACAGCGACTCCAAGGGCCTGTTCAGTGCGCGCAAGGCCGTGATGCAGTACTACCAGCAAAAGCAGGTGGAAGGCGTCGGCATCGAAGATATCTACCTGGGCAACGGCGTTTCCGAACTGATCGTGATGTCGATGCAGGCCCTGCTCAACAATGGCGACGAAGTACTGGTGCCGGCCCCGGACTATCCGCTGTGGACGGCCGCGGTCAGCCTGTCGGGTGGCAACCCGGTGCATTACCTGTGCGACGAGCAAGCCAACTGGTGGCCGGACCTGGCCGACATCAAGGCCAAGATCACGCCGAACACCAAGGCCCTGGTGATCATCAACCCGAACAACCCGACCGGCGCCGTCTATTCCAAGGAAGTCCTGCTGGGCATGCTGGAACTGGCCCGCCAGCACAACCTGGTGGTGTTCTCCGACGAAATCTACGACAAGATCCTGTACGACGATGCCGTGCACATTTGCACCGCCTCCCTGGCTCCGGACCTGCTGTGCCTGACGTTCAATGGTCTGTCCAAGTCCTATCGCGTGGCGGGCTTCCGTTCCGGCTGGATCGCCATCTCCGGCCCGAAACACCACGCCCAAAGCTACATCGAAGGCATCGACATGCTGGCGAACATGCGCCTGTGTGCCAACGTGCCGAGCCAGCACGCGATCCAGACCGCATTGGGCGGCTACCAGAGCATCAATGATCTGGTACTGCCACAGGGCCGCTTGCTGGAACAGCGAAATCGCACCTGGGAACTGCTCAACGACATTCCGGGCGTGAGCTGCGTCAAGCCGATGGGCGCGCTGTATGCGTTCCCGCGGATCGACCCGAAAGTCTGCCCGATCCACAACGATGAGAAGTTCGTCCTCGACCTGCTGCTCTCCGAGAAGCTGTTGATTGTTCAGGGCACGGCCTTCAATTGGCCTTGGCCGGACCACTTCCGTGTGGTGACCCTGCCGCGAGTGGATGAGCTGGAGATGGCCATCGGACGTATCGGCGGCTTCCTCAAGACCTATCGCCAGTAAGCGGCGGGTCTACGTGCGACTTTGGGTTAAAGTCGCACGTTGATTGATTCAGCAACATATCTGCTGTCCCGGCCGGCTTTCACCACTCGAACCGACGGCTGATGACACACCTCCCGCTCTCGCCTAACAATGGCGGGGGTAGCGACTGCATTAGGCCTACAAAAATCTCCTGCAAAAAAGTCGGAAAAGCCCTGCAACTGACTAAAGTGTTGATGTAGGACACAGTTTGAAATAGTCACCCGGTTGAATAGCCCGGTGCATCACCTTATATACCCCGCAGTACGCTACATCTTTAGCACGAGGAGACTTCTACAACCATGATGCGCATCCTGCTGTTTTTGGCCACTAACCTGGCGGTCGTGCTGATTGCCAGCATCACCCTGAGCCTTTTTGGCTTCAACGGGTTCATGGCGGCCAACGGGGTTGATCTGAACCTCAATCAGCTGCTGATTTTCTGTGCGGTCTTTGGTTTTGCCGGTTCGCTGTTCTCGCTGTTCATCTCCAAGTGGATGGCGAAGATGAGCACCAGCACCCAGATCATCACCCAGCCGCGCACCCGTCACGAGCAATGGCTGCTGCAAACCGTCGAGCAATTGTCCCGGGAAGCCGGGATCAAGATGCCTGAAGTCGGGATTTTCCCGGCCTATGAGGCGAACGCTTTCGCCACGGGCTGGAACAAGAACGACGCACTGGTCGCGGTCAGCCAGGGGTTACTGGAGCGTTTCTCGCCCGATGAAGTGAAAGCCGTTCTGGCCCACGAAATTGGCCACGTGGCCAACGGCGACATGGTCACCCTGGCGTTGATTCAGGGCGTGGTGAACACCTTCGTAATGTTCTTCGCACGGATCATCGGCAACTTTGTCGACAAGGTGATCTTCAAGAACGAAGAAGGCCAAGGCATTGCCTACTACGTGGCAACCATCTTCGCCGAACTGGTCCTGGGCATTCTGGCCAGCTCCATCGTCATGTGGTTCTCGCGCAAGCGTGAATTCCGTGCCGACGAAGCCGGTGCACGCCTGGCCGGTACTGCCGCGATGATCGGCGCCCTGCAACGCCTGCGCGCCGAACAGGGCCTGCCGGTGCACATGCCGGACACCCTGAACGCCTTCGGCATCAACGGTGGCATCAAACAAGGGTTCGCCCGGATGTTCATGAGCCACCCACCGCTGGAAGAACGTATCAACGCCCTGCATCGTCTTCAGCGCTGATCGTTCAGCAATAAAACAAGGCCCGCAGAAATGCGGGCCTTTTTTTTGTCTATTTTATTCCTCGACTGGACACTCGATACACCCGCTCTTCAAGTCGAGTGACACCTGCCTCGAGAAACTTCCCGCTCTCACTCAACACGTCCTGATCTTCCAGAATCTTCAGTTTCCACGATCCGCCCAATAAGCGCTGCACTTCGTCATCCAGCACAGCAAACGGGGGGCCGTCCATTTGCGCCTGGTCGTAATCCAGGGTGATCAACAACCCCTGAGACTCCTTCGGCAAAATCCGGTTCAGGTGAGCGGCATACTGCTCGCGCATTGCCGGCGGCAGTGCAATCAACGCGGCACGATCATACAACGCGCTGCAGTCAGCAACGTCGCCGGCGGTCAATGCGAAGAAATCACCGCACCAGACCTCGATCGAACCAGCCCGATAGACAGTGAAGGGGCCTTGATCGCTGACGTCCGGATCTAATTGATGCTCGCGAAAAAAGTCTTCCACCGCCTTTTCGGACAACTCAATGCCCAACACCTCGTGACCGCATCCTCCCAGCCACAACAGATCCAGACTTTTCCCACACAGTGGCACCAATACGCGCACGCCCTCTTCCAGGCGCAATTGCGGCCAGTGCCGCTGCAGATAAGGATTCACTTCCGGCAGATGAAAGCCGATCTGATTCGTCGTCCACCGCTTGTGCCAAAACTCCGGCTGCATAATTAATCCCAAAAATTCGATCAAAAGACGCTAAAACTTATATTAGATTTAGATCAATGATCTGACTGAAGATGGAGCCATCTTACTCTCAGGAGCTGATTCATGTTCCCCAGCCTGTACATTTCCCACGGCTCCCCCATGCTGGCCCTGAAACCCGGCGCCAGCGGGCCAGCCCTTGCGCGCCTGGCCGCAGAATTGCCGAAACCCAAGGCTATCGTTATTGTTTCCGCGCACTGGGAAAGCCACGAACTGCTGGTGAGCGGCCATCCACAACCGGAAACCTGGCACGACTTCGGTGGCTTCCCACAGGCGCTGTTCGACGTTCAATACCCGGCCCCCGGAAATCCTCAATTGGCAGCGGACATCGTCGAATTGCTGAAGGCCGCCGACCTGCCGGCGCGCATCGATACCAAGCGCCCCTTCGACCACGGAGCGTGGGTGCCTTTGACCTTGATGTACCCGCAAGCCGATATCCCGGTGGTGCAAGTCTCATTGCCCACCCGTGGCGGCCCTGCCCTGCAAAGCCGTGTTGGCCACGCGCTGGCCAGCCTGCGTGAACACGGCGTGCTGCTGATCGGCTCCGGAAGCATCACCCATAACCTGCGCGAACTGGATTGGCAGGCCGGCCCGGAAAGCGTCGAGCCCTGGGCCAAGGCATTTCGCGACTGGATCGTAGAGAAACTGGCCGCCAACGACGAAACGGCCCTGCACGATTATCGCCAGCAAGCGCCAAACGCAGTGCGCAACCACCCTAGCGACGAGCATTTACTGCCACTGTATTTCGCCCGCAGTGCCGGGGGCGAGTTCAGCGTTGCTCACCAGGGTTTCACCATGGGGGCGCTGGGCATGGACATTTATCGCTTCGGCTGATCACGCAGGCAAAAAAAATCCCCGAACCAGTCGGGGATTTTTTATGTGCGATCAATCAGCTCAAGAGCGGATTAATCTTCGCGATAGCGACGCAGCTTCAACTGCTTACCGGCAACGCGAGTGTCCTTCAGTTTGGTCAGGAGCTTCTCCAGACCATCTTCCGGCAACTCGACGAGGCTGAAGCTGTCGCGCACCTGGATGCGACCGATCGCTTCACGAGCCAGGCCACCTTCGTTCAGGATGGCGCCCAGCAGGTTCTTGGCAGCGATACCGTCACGCGCACCCAGCGCGGTACGGCAACGAGCACGACCTTCAGCCAATGGAACCGGAGCACGACGCTCACGATCACCACGGTCCGGACGATCACCAGTACGCTCTGGACGATCACCGCGCGGAGCGTTGTTCGGCACCAATGGACGTTCTTTCTCGATCGCGGCCAGGGTCAGCGCCTGAGCGTTGGTTGCCTTGCGCAGCAGAGCAGCGGCCAGTGCACGCGGAGTGCAACCGATGTCGGCAGTCAGGCGATCCAGCAGATCACCGTGAGTCGATTCGGCATCGCCAACCAGCGGCGACAGGCTGTTGGTCAGTTTCTTGATGCGGGCATCGAGAACGGCCTGAGCGTCCGGCAGGCGAACTTCAGCAACCTTTTGACCCGTTACACGCTCGATCACTTGCAGCATGCGGCGCTCACGTGGAGTCACCAGCAGCAGTGCACGACCTTCGCGACCGGCACGACCGGTACGGCCGATACGGTGAACGTAGGATTCCGGATCGTACGGCATGTCAACGTTGAACACGTGAGTGATGCGCGGAACGTCCAGGCCACGAGCAGCAACGTCGGTCGCCACAACGATGTCCAGACGGCCATCCTTGAGGGAGTCGATCACGCGCTCACGCTGGTTCTGGGCAATGTCACCGTTCAGCGCAGCGGCTTTGTAGCCTTTGGCTTCCAGGGCGCTGGCCAGGTCCAGGGTCGCTTGCTTGGTGCGCACGAACATGATCAGGGCGTCGAAATCTTCCACTTCCAGCAGGCTCAATACAGCCGAGGTCTTCTGGTCAGCGTGAACCAACAGGTGAGCCTGTTCGATCGCGGTAACGGTCTGAGTCTTGGTCTGGATCTTCACGTGTTGCGGATCGCGCAGATGGCGTTCGGCAATGGCACGGATCGACTGCGGCAGGGTGGCCGAGAACAATACGGTCTGACGGGTTGCAGGCAAGGCCTTGAAGATAACTTCGAGGTCGTCCATGAAACCCAGTTTGAGCATTTCGTCAGCTTCGTCGAGGACCAGGTGATTCACGGTCGACAGGACTTTTTCGTCACGACGCAGGTGGTCGCACAGACGGCCCGGAGTGGCGACAACGATCTGTGCGCCATTACGGATTGCTTTCAGTTGTGGACCCATAGGGGCGCCGCCGTAAACGGCCACAACGGTAACGCCCGGCATTTGCTTGGCATAGGTTTCGAAAGCGGTTGCTACTTGCAGCGCCAACTCACGGGTTGGCGCCAGGATCAGGGCTTGCGGCTCGCGCTTGGCAGGATCGATGCAATGCAGGATAGGCAAAGCGAACGCGGCGGTTTTACCCGTACCGGTTTGCGCCTGACCAATCATGTCCTGGCCGGCCATGATGATCGGGATCGATTGCTGCTGAATAGCCGAAGGCTCTTCGTAGCCAGTCGCAATGACGGCTGCAAGAATATTCGGATTAAGATTAAAAGCGGCGAAGCCGCCGGTTTCCTGGGTCATGGGTCTGCCTCTAAGTGCATCCGCAAAGACCCATGCTCCAAAGCTGCGCATGCCGTGTAAGACTCAAGAGTCGCCCTGGCTGCTTTGTCGGCGGGGATTTGCGAAAACGAATGAATGAAAAAGATTCGTCAAGGAAGAGTCCGCTGTGCGGACGTGCAGCCGAAGCTGACTTCGGGGAATTGCGCTACCTAAACGCGGCCCGGTTAAAGGCCGGCGCGCACTATACCGGAATTCGCCCAAAAAGGGAGCATTATTTGTCGGAAAACTGACGGATACACCGTTGTGTCACAGGCTTTGCGGATAATCGTGCAGCAGTCTATTTTTCAAAGGCCCGGCCCTGCTGGCGATGGCGCTAAAACGGTTCACTGTTATCACGCAGACCTGAGGTCTGACACACCCTTCCCTCCCGAGGAAATGCAGCATGAATCAGCCCTGCTCCAGTCGTGTAACCCGTGAACGACGTGACCATGTGCTGCTGATCGGCCTGGATCGGGTCGCCAAACGCAACGCCTTTGACCTCGACCTGCTCAACGAGCTGAGCCTGGCCTATGGCGAGTTCGAAGCGGACAACGAGGCGCGGGTGGCCGTGGTGTTTGGCCATGGGGAACACTTCACCGCCGGGCTCGATCTGGTCAACGCCAGCGCGGCATTGGCCGAAGGCTGGCAAGCACCGGCAGGAGGCTGCGATCCGTGGGGTGTTTTTGCTGGCCCCCGCGTCAGCAAACCGGTGATAGTGGCCGCTCAGGGTTATTGCCTGACCATCGGCATCGAGTTGATGCTGGCCGCCGACATCAACCTGTGCGCCAGCAACACCCGCTTCGCCCAAATGGAAGTCCAGCGCGGAATCTTCCCGTTCGGCGGCGCCACTTTGCGCATGCATCAATTGGCTGGCTGGGGCAATGCCATGCGCTGGTTGCTGACCGGGGATGAGTTCGATGCGCATGACGCCTTGCGTCTGGGGCTGGTGCAGGAAGTCATGGCCAGCGAGGACTTACTGCCAAGGGCGATTGAATTGGCCGAGCGGATTGCCCGACAGGCACCGCTCGGGGTACAGGCGACGCTGATGTCTGCCCGGCAGGCGCGCTATGAAGGAGAAACCGCTGCGGCACAGGGCTTGCCGGCGATGGTGAAGAAGTTGTTGAACAGTGAGGATGCCAAGGAAGGTGTGCGGTCGATGATTGAGAAGCGACCCGGGATCTTCAAAGGAGTCTGAGATTTGTGTTGATGCGGATAATGCCATCACGGGCAAGCCATGCTCCTACAGGTTGCGCGTCCCCCAGTAGGAGCAAGGCTTGCCCGCGATGAGGCCATTGCAGACAACACATTATGTCGCCGGACGAATCGCCTTGATCAACGACTGCAACGAATAACCCAATTGCGGCGCCAATCCTTCCGCCCGGGCCATCAAGCCGTCCATGTCCAGCACCTGATCCAGCTCCGAAGGCACGATCAAAATCACATTGCCCTCCTTCACCGGCAGCTCCCAGTAGTGCCGGTGATAAAGCCCGCGCAGCAACGCCGCACCCAACGGTTTGCCGTCGTCGGTGGCCCACTGATTGATCACCAGCCAGCCACCCGGATTCAGGCGTTTCTGACAGTTCTCCAGGAAGCTCCAGGCCAGATGCCCGACACCAGGCCCGACATCGGTATAAAGGTCGACGAAAATCAAGTCCGCCGACTCAGCGGTATCGAGCAGTTCCAGGGCATCGCCGACGCGGATATACAGGCGCGGATCATCATCCAGCCCAAGGTATTCGATTGCCAGGCGCGGGACGTCCGGGCGCAATTCGATCGCCTCGACATCTTCCAGCGGCAGGAACTTGAGGCAGGCCTGAGTCAACGTGCCCGCACCAAGGCCCAGAAACAGCGCGCTTTCCGGTTGTTCGTGGCACAACGCGCCAATCAGCATCGCCCGGGTGTAGTCGTACTCGAGCCAGCTCGGATCAGCGGTAAACACGCAGCTCTGTTCAATGGCGTCACCGAACTCGAGAAAGCGGTAATCGGCCACTTCCAGCACGCGTATCACGCCGAACTCATCCTGTACCTCGGCGAGCAAATGCTCGACGCGCTCCTCAGTCATTTCGTCTCCTGAATCGTTACCGGGCCTGCATGCAATAAACAGCAGCGCACTTAAACCGCGAGGCGCGCGGCAAAGGCGCGATTGTCCGCGAAGCGACGGGAACAGGTCACGCACTAATTGCTGATAACATGACCGTCCGAGCGTAAAACACTAGAGAACGTGATGAGCCAACCCTGGAGCCCTGACAGCTGGCGCGCCTTGCCGATCCAGCAACAACCCCTCTACCCTGACGCTGCGCATTTGCAGCAGGTAGAGCAAACCCTGGCCAGCTATCCGCCACTGGTGTTTGCCGGTGAAGCCCGGGAGTTGCGCCGTCAGTTTGCCGAGGTCACCCAAGGCCGCGCGTTCCTGTTGCAAGGTGGCGATTGCGCCGAAAGTTTCGCCGAGTTCTCGGCCGCGAAAATTCGCGACACCTTTAAAGTCTTGCTGCAAATGGCGATCGTCATGACCTTTGCCGCCGGTTGCCCGGTGGTCAAAGTCGGGCGCATKGCCGGGCAATTTGCCAAACCGCGCTCCGCCAATGACGAAACCATCGACGGCGTGACGCTGCCTGCTTACCGTGGCGACATCGTCAACGGCATCGGTTTCGACGAGAAAAGCCGCGTGCCGGACCCGGAGCGCCTGCTCCAGTCCTACCACCAGTCCACCGCCACCCTGAACCTGTTGCGCGCTTTCGCTCAAGGCGGGTTTGCCGACCTGCATCAGGTGCACAAGTGGAACCTGGACTTCATCGCCAACTCGGCGCTGGCCGAGAAGTACAGCCACCTGGCCAATCGCATCGATGAAACCCTGGCGTTCATGCGCGCCTGCGGCATGGACACTTCACCGCAGCTGCGCGAAACCAGTTTCTTCACCGCCCACGAAGCGTTGCTGCTGAACTACGAAGAAGCCTTCGTGCGTCGCGACAGCCTGACCAACGATTACTACGATTGCTCGGCGCACATGCTGTGGATCGGCGATCGCACCCGTCAGCTCGATGGTGCGCACGTTGAGTTCCTGCGCGGGGTGAATAACCCGATCGGGGTCAAGGTCGGCCCGAGCATGAACCCTGAAGACTTGGTTCGCCTGATCGATGTGCTGAACCCGGACAACGATCCGGGCCGCCTGAACCTGATTGCGCGGATGGGTGCCAACAAGGTCGGCGATCACCTGCCGCAGCTGATTCGCGCCGTGCAGCGCGAAGGCAAGCAGGTGCTGTGGAGCTCCGACCCGATGCACGGCAACACCATCAAGGCGAGCAGCGGCTACAAGACCCGCGACTTCGCGCAGATCCTGGGCGAGGTGAAGCAGTTCTTCCAGGTGCACGAAGCTGAAGGCAGTTATGCCGGTGGTATTCACATCGAGATGACCGGGCAGAACGTCACCGAATGCATTGGCGGCGCTCGGCCGATTACCGAGGACGGGCTGTCGGATCGGTATCACACCCATTGCGATCCGCGGATGAACGCTGATCAGTCGCTGGAATTGGCGTTTTTGATTGCCGAGACGCTGAAGCAGGTTCGGCGCTAAACCGCGTTGAGCCCATCGCGGGCAAGCCTTGCTCCTACAGGTTTTGAGTTGACCTCAACCTGTAGGAGCAAAGCTTGCTCGCGATTGCGCCATCTCAAACACCACTGAATTGAGCCAATGCCACTCTTAACCTGCTGGCACTCACCCGCTGACAATTCAACTGCACCTGCGCAAGCCCCAACCAATCCGCCATCTGCCGCAGATTGATAGCCAAAGCGTGCATCCCTTCGTCATCCAGCCCCGGCTCTTCTTCATGCACGGCGTGCACCGCCAGCCGCCCCAACGCCCGCTCAGCCCGCAGATCCACGCGTGCGGCAATCCGTTCGTTGTGCAAGAACGGCAGCACGTAATACCCGTAAACACGCTTGTCTTGCGGCGTGTAAATTTCCAGCCGATAACGAAAGTCGAACAGCCGCTCGGTGCGACTGCGTTCCCAGACCAGCGAGTCAAACGGTGAAAGCAACGCACTGGCCTCGACCTTGCGCGGTACTTTCGGCTCAGGCAGGCAATAAGCCGGTTGCCGCCAGCCTTGCACCTGGCAGGTCAGCAACGCCCCGGCCTCGACCAGTTCCGCCAGACGCGGACGGCTGTCGGTCGGGCTCAAACGAAAATAGTCGCGCAGGTCCTTTTCCGTTCCGACGCCCAATGCCGTTGCTGCGTGCAATAACAACCCACGCTGAGCCTCGGCTTCGCTGAGCAATGGCTGCTGCAGAATCGCCGAAGGAATCACTCGCTCGGGCAAATCATAAAGTCGTTCGAAACCACGGCGGCCGGCAACCGTCACTTCTCCGGCGGCAAACAACCATTCCAGGGCATGCTTTTCAGCGCTCCAGTCCCACCACGGCCCTGCCCGTTCCTGACGGGTCGACAAGCTTCCCGCACCCAACGCCCCCAGTTGTTCAACCGAGGCCAATACCCGGCGGATCGTGTCCTGCTGCTCGCGCCCGAAACTCGCCAGTTGCTGATAGATATCTTCACCACGCGTTGCGCGCTGCATGCGCCAACGCATCAGCGGATACAGTGATAACGGCAGCAACGAGGCTTCATGTCCCCAATATTCAAACAGCGTGCGACGTCGACCCTGACTCCAGGCGGCCTGGTCTAGCAAATCGGAGGAGTAGTTACCGAGGCGGGAAAACAAGGGAAGGTAGTGCGAACGCACCAACGCATTGACCGAATCGATCTGCAGGATGCCCAACCGCTCGATCAGTCGGTTGAGTTGCACCGGTTTGATCGTCGCTGGCGGCTGGCACCCGTTAAACCCTTGGGCAGCCAGTGCCAGACGTCGAGCCTGTTGGTTGGAAAAGGACAGCGTTGCGGGCATGAATACCTCCGTGTCTGCTCGCAACCTACCTCACCAGAGAGGGGTTTGTGTAGCAATGGCCTCATCATTTATGCATCGGATCATCCCAGAACGGCCTGACCGATTCATGTTCCACATCCGCACGACTCATACCGATGTCCTTCAGTGCTTCATCGCTCAAACTCGCCAGCAGCTCGCGTTCACGATGAAGTTCGTACCAGCGACTAAACTTGTGCAGCAGATCAGATACCACATGGGTTGAGAATTTTTGTTCCGTTACAACCTCGTTATGACCTTTCATCTCGTTGTCCTCCGTTGGGGATGGCCCAAGTCTCGCGCCAGCGTTAAGATCAATCCAACGAATGTTTCTGATGGTAACCATCTCGGAGATTGATGGATGTCGGCGTACCCCAGTATCGATACCGATGTGCTGCGCACCTTTGTCGCGATCGCCGACCAGGGCGGATTTACCCGCGCCGGTGAAATGGTCAATCGCACGCAGTCGGCGGTGAGCATGCAAATGAAGCGTCTGGAAGAGGACGTCTTGCAGCGCCAGTTGTTCGAACGCGATGGGCGTCAGGTCAAGCTGACCGCCGAAGGCCAGGTTTTGCTGGGGTATGCGCGGCGCATCCTCAAACTTCACAGCGAAGTCTTCAATACGCTGCGCGAACCGCACATGATTGGCACCGTGCGCATTGGTACGCCGGACGATTACGTGATGCGCTTTCTGCCGGGCATTTTGTCGCGCTTCGCCAAGAGCTATCCGCTGATCCAGATCGAGGTTCACTGCGAATCATCAAAACAATTGCTGCAACGTCAGGATCTGGACCTGTCCATCGTGACCCGCGAGCCCGGCACCGAAATTGGCCAGTTGCTGCGCAAGGAGCGCTTCGTCTGGGCCGAGGCGCAATGTTTCAACGCCCATGAGCAGACGCCCCTGCCCCTGGCGATGTTCAACAGTGATTGTTTCTGCCGCTTGTGGGCGTGTAATGCGCTGGATGCCATGGGCCGCGAATACCGCATTGCCTACAACAGTTCGAGCCTGTCAGCGTTGATGGCCGTGGTCAGTGCCGGCCTGGCCGTGACCGCGCAACTTGAAAGCCTGATCACGCCGGACATGCGCATTCTCGGTGCCGCCGAAGACCTGCCGCTGTTGCCGGAAGCCTGCATCATGCTCGTGCGCAACCTGCACAACCCGTCACCGATCACCGAGTGTCTGGCCGAACACATCGTCGATGGCTTCAAACTTTAAACGCGAGCATCACCGCACAGCCCACCAGAAAACCGCAGAATAACCCGCGCAGCAGTCGCTCCGGCAGGGCGTGGGCGATTTTCACGCCCCAACTGATGCTCATCAAACCGCCGACGGCCAAGGGCACACCGATCAACCAGTCCACCTGATGGTGCGCCGCGTAGGTCACCAGGGTGACGCCGGTACTGGGTAAGGCCAGCGCCAGCGACAAGCCTTGTGCCACCACCTGGCTGGTGCCAAACACACTGGTCAGCACCGGCGTCGCCACCACCGCACGACCCACTCCAAACAAGCCGCCCATGGTCCCGGAGGCTGCGCCAAGCACGCCCAGCCATGGCCATGCGAAATGCATTTGCGTCGAGGCCGGCGTGCTGGCAGCGAACATTCGCACCAGGTTGTAGGCCGACAAGACCACCAGGAACGCGACAAAACCGATCCGCATGGTGTGCGCATCGATGCCGACCGCCCAAATCGAACCGATCCACGCAAAACAGAACCCCATCGACGCCAAAGGCAAGGCGTGACGCAATTCGATGCGATTGCGTTGGTGATAGCGCCACAGCGCCAGCATCACATTGGGCACCACCATCACCAGCGCCGTGCCTTGGGCGATCTGTTGATCGAGACCGAACAGCACACCCAACAATGGAATGGCGATCAAGCCGCCACCAATGCCGAACAACCCGCCGAGGGTGCCCAACGCCGCGCCAAACACCAGATACATCACGAACTCGATCACAAGCGATTTCCCTTTTGTCAGGGTGTTCATCCTACGCAGTCGGCGATAGCGCGGAAACGCACAGCAACGCACAATGGCTGTGCCAACTTCGCACAAGCGCGGACACCCCATGAACCCCAATCAATTGACCGAACAGCTCGGGCTTTTTCTGGATGTGCTGGAATCCGGGAGTTTTTCTGCTGCCTCGCGCCGACATCCCCTGACCCCTTCGGCCGTGGCGCGGCGCATCGACAGCCTGGAAAAGGCCGTCGGTAGCCAGCTGTTCATTCGCAGTACACATGCCGTCATGGCGACCCCGGCAGGCCTGGCCTTTGCCGAGCGCGCGCGGCGAATTGTCGCCGAGCTTCGGCTGGCCCGGGCCGAAGCGGTGTCCCTGAGCAGTGCGCCGGAAGGCTTGATCAGAGTGGATGCGCCCGCGGCGTTCGGACGCCGGCATTTGGCACCGGTAATTGCCGACTTCCTGATGCTTTACCCCGGCCTCGATGTGCAACTGCACCTGATCGACAGCTTTGTCGACATGCAAGGCTTGAACCTGGGCAAGGTCGATCTGGTGCTGCGCGCCGGGCAAATGGCCGACACCCGCCTGGTCGCCACACCGCTGGCAAGCATGGTGCGTATTGCCTGCGCCAGCCCGGACTATTTACAACGCCGCGGAGTGCCGACCGAGCCTGCGCAGTTAGTCGATCACGACGGCCTCGATTGGGACGGCTTGGCCCCGCCCTTCGCCTGGCGCTTCGAACGCGATGGGCAGATGCATCTGCACCGCCCGGCGCGGATCCGCATGAGCGCCAACAATGCCGAGGCGCTGGTCTGCGGCGCATTGGCCGGACTGGGTATTGCCCACCTGCCGACCTGGCTGGCAAGCGAATACTTGCTGCGGGGTGAACTGCTGCCGCTGTTCTGCGAAAAGGGCCTGCCCAAACCTGAGTCCGCCGGCATCTATGCGCTGCGGCTGGCGCAACAGCCCAACTCACGCAGCCGTTTGCTGCTGGAATACTTGAAGACGCGCTTCAGCCCGATTCCACCGTGGGACCTGGCGCTGCAAAGCACGCTGGACCGCCACTAGTCGAAAATTATCTGGCGCATTAAAGATTCGCCCGCTAGATTCATGAAGATTACCGATCAAGGCTTTTGAGATGACCAACGAACGCGACACCCTGGATAACTGCGACCACCTGCTGCTGGATAATCAGGCGTGTTTCGCCCTGCACTCGACTTCGTTGCTGATGACCAAGGTCTACAAGCCGCTGTTGCAAGCGCTGGGCCTGACCTATCCGCAATACCTGGCGATGATGGTGTTGTGGGAACGCGATGGTCTGACCGTAGGTGAAATCAGCACGCGCCTGCTGACCGATCCCGGCTCCCTGACGCCACTGCTCAAACGCCTGGAAGTCGAAGGTTTACTCAGCCGCACCCGCAGTCGCGAAGACGAACGGGTGGTGATCGTCGAACTCACCGAACAGGGCCGCGCCTTGCGGGAAAAAGCGCGCAGCATTCCTCAGTGCATCCTCGGCGCCAGCGGGATGACGCTGGAGCGACTGCAAAAGCTGCAGGCGGAACTGCAAGTGCTGCGCAGCAATCTGCAAGACAGCCTCTAATTCCCCAGTCAACATAGATCCCCTGTGTGTGCGAGCTTGCTCGCGATAGCGGTCTGACATTCGGCATTGATGTTGACTGATACACCGCTATCGCGAGCAAGCTCGCTTGTATGTTTAGACTTGAAGGGGTGGGCGGGACTAAAAGCTCGATTCCGACTCTAGCCAGTACGGACCGTGGGAGACTTCTCGTCCCGCCCCTTCTACCCGAAGCGCCGATAAGGAATTCATCGGTAAAACCGACGATAGAGGCAAGCCAGCGCAAGGGTAAACCC
>NZ_JBFUBK010000016.1:0-75422 GCF_056405815.1 Pseudomonas sp. P1_F1_2
TTGTTGCTGACACGCCGCCTTCGCGGGCAAGCCTCGCTTGTTGCTGACACGCCGCCTTCGCGGGCAAGCCTCGCTCCTGCAGGGGAACGGTGGCGTCTGGGGTTATTTGATCGGTGAGAAATCCGCGGCGATCAGCAGTTTCGATTCCATTTTTTCCAGCATCGGGAAGGCGATGGGCACAAAGCCTTCCAGCCAATCCGCATCCTGATACAGCGCCGCACGTTTCTTGATCCGCTCATCAAGGCTCGGGTAGGCCCAGATATGGATCACCTGGTTCAACTCGCCGATTTCCGTGTACCACCAGCCCACCAGCGTGGCGTAGCGGGAGATCACCGGCAGGCCGTTCTCTTCGAAGTGCTTGAGGTAGGTCTGCATTTTTCCGATCTGAATCGTGTAGGTGCGCATTTCGTAAAACATGGGTTTGTCTCTCAGCAATGAGTGCCGTGGAAGGCGTGGGTGATGATCCGTTCGATGTCGGCGGCGGTGGTCAGGCGTGGGTTGACCAGCACGTTGCCGCTGCGCATCGAGTCGCTGACCATTTGCGGCATGTAGTCCAGGTCCACGCCCAGGTCCTTGATGTTGGCCGGAATGCCGATGGCTTTGTTCAGCGCCATCACGTGCTCCACCACTTTGCGCCCGGCATTGGCGGGGCTCAGGCCATCGACGTCTTGGCCCATGGCGATGGCGATCTCGCGAAACAGCTCCGGGCAGGCCGCCAGGTTGTATTCGATGACGTAGGGCAGCAGCGTCGCGTTGGCGATGCCGTGGGGGATGTTGAACACGCCGCCGAAGGTGTGGGAGATCGCATGCACGTTGCCGAGTTTCGACTGGGCGAACGCCACGCCGGCCAGGAACGAGGCGAGCAGCATCTGTTCCCGCGCATGCAAATCCGAACCGGTGAAAAACGCCTTGGGCAGGTGCGTGCAAATCATCTTGATCGCTTGCAGAGCCAGGGCCTGGCTCACCGGGTTGGCCTGTTTCGACACGTAGGATTCGATGGCGTGGGTCAAGGCGTCCATGCCCGTGGCGGCGGTGATGGACGGCGGCAACTTGAGGGTCAGTTCGGCATCGAGAATCGCCAGTTTCGGAAACAGCGCCGGGCTGATGATCACCGTTTTGAACAGTGTCTTGGTGTTGGTGAACACCGTGGACGCCGTGCATTCGCTGCCAGTGCCGGAGGTAGTGGGGATGGCGAAAATCGGCAGCGGTGGGTGCAGCAGTTTGTCGTAGCCTTCGTAGTCGAGGATGTTGCCGGGGTTGGTGGCCATGGCCGCCACGCCTTTGGCGGTGTCGATGCTGCTGCCACCACCGACGCCGATCACCGAATCGCAGTCGTGGCTTTTCAGGAAGGTGACGGCGCGCTGCAGCACGTCGGTGGTGGGGTTGGGTTCGACGCCCGTGAACACTTCGTAGCTGATCTCACTCGCGGCCAGCGAGGCGAAGAAGCCTTCCATCACGCCCGACGCCATCAACCCTTCATCGGTGACCACCAGCAGTTTTTTTCGAACGTGCGGCTTGAGCAATGCACCGGCCTGACGCACCAGGCCGTTGCCGCTCTTCAAGGTCGTGGGGAAATAAAACTGGAACGGGTTCATGGGTGTCTCCGGTTTCTTATTGGTCGGGAGACAGTAATTAGCGAGGCGGGCGGCTGATAATGAAAAGGTCTGATCCGGGGATCACTCTTTGTCATCCCCTGACACTTCGGGTGGCAGTGGTAACGTAGGATTTTTCAACGGTCAGGAGCATCGTCATGGATTTAGGAATATCAGGCCGCTGGGCCATCGTCTGCGCCGCCAGCAAAGGCTTGGGTTTGGCCTGTGCGCGAGCCTTGGCGAAGGAGGGCGTGAACCTGGTGATCAACGCTCGCGGCGAAGAGGCCTTGGCGGTCGCCGCCACGGAACTGCGCACCTTGGGTGTCGAAGTGCGCACGGTGATTGGCGACATCAGTGAAGCGAGCCGCGTGAACTGGTGCTGGCGGCGTGTCCGCAGGTCGACATTCTGGTCAACAATGCCGGCGGCCCGCCACCGGGTGATTTCCGCGACTGGCAGCGCGAAGACTGGCTGAAAGCGCTGGACGCCAACATGCTCACGCCCATCGAGCTGATCAAGGCCTGTGTCGATGGCATGGCCGAGCGCGGCTTCGGGCGTGTCGTCAACATTACGTCCGGTGCGGTGAAGGCACCCATCGACGTGCTGGGCCTGTCCAACGGCGCGCGCAGTGGCCTCACCGGTTTTATCGCCGGGCTCGCGCGCCAGTCGCGGCTGGCGGGCAACAACGTGACGATCAACAACTTGCTGCCGGGGCCATTCGAAACCGAGCGCTTGAAGAAAACCCTGAGCGCTGCCGCCGACGCCAACGGCACCAGCGTTGAAGCCGTCAGCGAACAACGGCGCAAACACGTGCCGGCCCAGCGCTTCGGCCAGCCCGATGAATTCGGCGCCTATTGCGCCTTCATTTGCAGCGCCCAGGCCGGGTTCCTCACCGGGCAAAACCTGCTGCTGGACGGCGGCAGCTACCCCGGAACGTTCTGATCTGCCGGGGGATGACGTTCAGTGATCCCCCAATCAGATCCCCTCATTATTCAGCCGTCGGGTGCGTGATTAGAGTGGGACGGCTTGCCCAATGCCACACGTCGCTTCCGTAGGGAACTGCAGGATTCAGACCATGGCTACTGGCATTGGGCCGCGTGCATCCACAACAAGAAAGAGCGCCCCTCATGAATAATCCGAGTGCCGAAACACTTCCCCTGGCCGCCATCGAGCGTCCCACCAGCGTGCGCTGGCGAATCTTCCTGATCATGTTGCTGCTGACCGCGATCAACTACATCGACCGCGCTTCGCTGTCCGTGGCGTTGCCGCTGATTTCCAGCGAATTCCAGATCCCGCCGGCGCTGGAAGGCTTGATGCTCAGCGCGTTTTTCTGGTCCTACGCCTTGATGCAGATTCCCGGTGGCATGCTGCTGGATCGCTTCCAGACCCGCCGCGTGATCGTGATCGCCACCGTCGCCTGGGGCGCGTTCCAGGCCCTGGCCGCCGGCGCGCACAACTGGATTGTGCTGCTGATCACGCGCATGGGCCTGGGCATCGCCGAATCGCCGATCATGCCCGCCGGGGCCAAACTCAACGGCGCCTGGTTGACCCCCAACGAACGGGGACGCGGCGCGGTGCTGGTGGACGGCGGCGCGCCGCTGGGCAGTGCGTTTGGCGCAATCATCATTGCCGGCCTGATCGGCTGGTTCGACTCCTGGCGCATCGCCTTCGTTATCGCCGGCATCGGCACCATGCTCGCCGGCGTGCTGGCCTGGAAGTACATCCGCAACCACCCCAGCGAACACCCCGGCGTCAACGCGGCCGAACTGGCGCACATCACCGAGGGCAATCGCCCGACCAGCCAACCCGGCGCGGTGACCAGCATTGCCCTGAAAGAACTGCTCAAGGACCGCTCGGTGCTGGCGATGTTCGCCGGTTACTGTTGCATCCTCAGCGTGTTCTACGGCTTGCTGACCTGGATGCCGAGCTACCTGCACCAGACCCACGGTTTGAACATTTCGAGCATGGGCGGCGCGACGTTTCTGATCTTCATGTGCGGTTTCGTCGGCGAACTGGTGGGCGGTTATCTGGGCGATAAATGGAAATCCAGCGGCGCCTCGCCCAACCTGGTGATGCGCAGCATGTTCAGCGGCTCGGCGCTGGTCGCGGCCCTGTGCATGTTGGCGGTGGCCTACACGACCGAGGCGAGCCGAGCGATTGGCTTGCTCTGCGTGGCGATGTTTTTCATTCGCTGGTGCGGCATGTACTGGTGCATCCCGTCGATCCTCGGCGGCACGTCAAAAACCGGCATTCTGGCCGGCACCATGAATTTCTGCGGCAACATGGCCGGGGTGATCGTGCCGATCCTGATCGGCCTGATCGTGCAGTTCACCGRTTCGTACTTCCTGGTGCTGATCTTCTTCGTGGTCATGGCCGCGTTGCTGGCGATTTTTTCCAGCCTGATCGATTATCGGGRACGGGGTCTGGCGTGAATGAGCGGAGGGCAGGTGAGTGTCGTCACCGATGACACTCTGTGCGTGGCCTTGCGGGCATTGCTGGAACAGAATCGGCGCAATGGCGTCGATGACTTGCAATGGCTGGACGCCGGACAGGTGCGGCAACTTGAACCGGCAGTGTCCTGTGTCGCTGCGCTCTGGTCGCCGTCCACCGGAATTTTCGATGCCCATGCCCTGATGATGGCGCTTCAGCCGGATGCCGAGGCCAGCGGCACATCGCCGATTTTTCATACGCCGCTGGCGTCGGCCCGTTGCGCCCGCAGGGCATTAGACAGAACGCCTGCGTGCATGGCTTTTTGGATGTGCCTGATGCACAAGCCGACTTCTTCACCACGACCCAGGCGTTTGCCCAGGGATTCCAGGCGATTGGCGTGGGTCAGCAGGGCGCGGGTTTCGGCGAGGAAGGTCTGGCCGTCGCGGGTCAGGCAGATGCGTTGCTGGCTGCGTTCGAACAGGGTCAGGCCCAGGCGTTCTTCGAGCTGGGCGATCTGCCGGCTCAGGGCGACGGAGAAATGTGCACGCTTTCGGCGACGGCCACGAAGGAGCGCAATCGTCGGAGGTCGAGCATGTCAGACCCATTGGGACTCAAATACTGCCTCGGAAAATACGCCTCGAAGGCTTGATGGGTTGGACATTTTTGTCCATAATAGACTTATTGGTGCGTTTTGTGAAAAGTCATCCAGGACCCACGTAGTTTTCTTGCTTAAAGGAGAATCTCAAAACTCATACCGAACAATTAGCATCGACCGACCACAGAAATGATTAGCCGTTAGAAATTTTCTGGAGATTTACAATGGATAAGAATTCTAAAAATCGTACATCTGTACTCTCAAAAGGTTTGTTACTTACAAGTTTAGTATGGGTAACTGTATGCAATGCCGCGCCGTTCTCGAACGCCCATGATGTGGATGCAGTTATGAGCGCGCTTATGAAGGAGCAGGGCATTCCGGGGGCAGCCATAACAATTCTTAAAGACGGGAAACCGCTTTATACCTCTGCTTACGGGTTCAGTAATCTGGAGACCAAAACGCCTGCAACGACGGCGACTGTCTTCCAGTCCGGCTCAGTCGGGAAAATGTTTACCTCTTCCGTCATTATGCTCTTGGTACAAGACGGCAAGCTTCAGCTTGATGACCCTATTGCTCCCTATTTTCCTGAAGCCAAAGGCATATGGGATGGTATTACCATTCGCCAGGTTATGCAGCAACGTTCTGGCATACCCGACTATGAACAGTTCAACAGTATTGATATAAAGCAAGACTACACCGACGAACAACTTATCGGTCTTCTTGCGTCCAAGAAATTGGATTTCACACCGGGAACTCAGTACCGCTACAGCAACTCAGGCTATGTCGCGCTGGGAATGCTGATCAAGCGTGCGAGCGGAAGATTCTACGGAGATTTGCTTCGGGAAAGGCTGTTCAGCCAGTGCGATATGCAAACGGCGCAAGTCAATATGCTGAAAACTATCATCCCCAACCGGGCGTCAGGCTACGTTTCCAGTGATGGACAGCTGGAAAACCCGGGGCCGGTCTCGCAGAGCCTGGCTCAGACCGCCGACGGGAGCCTGTTGCTGACGATCAATGACTTGGCTGCGTGGGACGCTTGTCTTTCAAAAGGCAAACCATTGTCCAAAGAATCGATTGATACCGAGTGGGAAGTGCCGTTGATGGCCGACGGCAGTCAACCCATCACTGGTTATGGATTTGGATGGCGCAACAATATCGTGAATGGACGTCGGCTGATTGATCATGGGGGATCGTTCCAAGGGTTTCATGCGCACTATGCAAGGTTCGACAATGGTCTTTCCATAGGTTTTCTGGCGAATCTAGAGTCAGCTCGTAGCAATTACATAGTTAAACGCATTGCCGGGATTATTGATCCAAGTCTGTTGCCGCCTGAAAAAGAAATCGAAGGGTCTGTGGCTGCGACTCTAAAGACAAAAACGGCAATTATTGCCTTGATGAATGGTAAAGGCGATCCATTGTTAAGCCCGGAAATACGCAAGGCTTTTAACGATAAACACGTATCAGAGATAGAAGCGTCTTTCAACAAAGTTACCAATGATACTCAGCTGGTACAAGTTAGTGAGTCAAAGGAAAACGCTGTTATTCATCGGACCTATAAAGCCTCTGCCGGGAAGGTAAATTATCTGGACGTTACGTTCCTGGATAAAAGAATTGTGGACGTAAAGTTTTTGTCTGAATAATTGTTGTACCTGTCTTGGTCGTCTTCCATTGACAGTATTTAGCAAAATAAAAGACTCCGTAGCGAAACGTTACGGAGTCTTTTTTTGCCTGTTAGGCCTGCTTAGAGAGTCGCCTCCGATCCGCAGATATCTACAAAGGCTCACACCTAAATCCGAAACTGCCCAACCAAAAGGCCCAGTCGATTGCCCAGATCAGTAAGACTTCTAGAGGTTTGCGCGCCATTTTTTGCATCCCCGGCGACCACGTCGGCGGCCTGGGAGATGTGAGTCATGCTACGGTTTACTTCCTCGGCGACGGCAGTCTGTTCTTCGGAGGCGCTGGCGATCTGCGCGTTCATTTCGTTAATTGTATAAATGAGTTGGCTGATGGCATCCAGCGACAACCCTGCCTGGTTTGCCAGTTGCCCCGTTGTTTTTCCTGAATCGCTCGATCGGGCCATCGTGATCATGGCGTCTTGAGTGCCTTTTTGAAGCAGGCTGATCATCCCATGGATTTCCTGCGTGCTCTTTTGCGTTCGGCTGGCCAGGGCTCGAACTTCGTCAGCAACCACTGCAAATCCACGTCCTGCCTCTCCAGCACGCGCTGCTTCTATTGCAGCGTTCAAAGCCAATAGATTGGTTTGTTCTGCGATAGAACGAATGACGTCAACTACACCGGCAATCAACTGCACATCGTTGTTCAGATTGTCCAAAGACGAGCTACTTTTGCCGATTTCTTCAATCAACGAATGAATGCTTTCGATGCTCTTGTTGACGACATCTCTTGCCTGGCCACCTACATCGCTGGTTTCTCGCGCTGCGTGTGAAGCACATTGGGCACTGAGAGAAACCTGGTGCGCAGCCGTGGACATTTCATGAATGGCTGTCGCTACCTGATCTGTCTCCTGGCGTTGACGATCCATGGCCTGTTCTGACCTTTGTGCCTGGGCCGACATATCTTCGACCATTTCGGTCAATTGTTCGGTCATCTCAGCAATCTGTCGCACGAGGCTATGAATTTTTTCCACAAATACGTTGAAGGAGTGAGCCAAATCGCCCAGCTCATCATGGCTCGAAACGGGCAAACGGTGTGTGAGGTCGCCCTCTCCAGCGGCAATGTCGTCCAGGTTCTTTTTGATGGCGAGTACAGGTTTCACTAGGCTGTTGCCAAGCCAGACTCCTACTAAGGCGACCAGTACCAGCAAGAAACCGGCAAGGGCAAGTACGTACGCTGTGTACTGGCCGATTCGCTCGTAACGCTCACTGGCAATGGCCTGCACCTGAACTTCCAGATCGTCCAGGTTCACTTGGGTACCCACGGTCAGGTCCCACTTGTCCAGGTACACGGTGTAACCAAGTTTGGGCGTAGGTTTAGGGCTGGTGGGCGTCTGCCAGTCGTAGCGAAAAAAATGAGTGCCGGTCTTGGCTGCTTCAACCAGCCCGCGAATGACATACACGCCGTTGGCATCTTTGCTATCGACAAAACTCTTGCCGATATCGGTGTTCAAGTTTGCGGAGAACACTCGCACAAACGAGGAGTCATAGCCGTAAAAGTAGTTTTGTTTATCGAAAGTCAGCGTTCGCAGGATGGTGACGGCCTGATCGCGAGCCTCCAGATCTCCATGGTGGGAAGCCTCATATATCGACTGAATCGACGCTTGGGCAATTTCCATATAGTGCTTTAGTGAAGTTTTTCGCTCCTTGATCAGGAGCTCACGCGTCTGTGCGACTTCCTCGGATGCCAGTTTTTGCAAAACCCAAAAGGTCGTGCCGCTGATCATTGCCGCCAGTAAAAGGCTGGGGATGATCGCCAGGAGGATGACTTTGCTACGAAGATTTAGCGTCACGATGAGTTTCGCCTCACTCAAGAGATTTTATTGTGACCCACCCATTTTTACCTCGGGCTAATTGGCTCAGCGCCGCATAGAAGTAGGGGGTGTTTTTGGTTGAAACGGCTGAATTTGGAGAGGTTACGGTCTCCGTTTTATCAAAAAAGTCTTTAATGATCGTCTGATCAATAGTAGTCTACGCCCAGCGGAAACCGCTTGTCGATGCCCGGCCATAGATGGAGGTTTCACCCCACGCGGGCAGGTATCGATTTCAAAAGTAGGAGGGGCCAACAATGAGTGACTCGATCAACTCCTCTTCATTGAATCAAGTGGGGTCGTTCACTGAGCGCGGGTATCTTGCGCACGACGCAACGCGACGTTGCGTCCTGTCCATATTCTCTCGAGGTGCAGTGCCGCCTATGTTGTTGGCCTGGCAAACATGAATGCGAGTGATCTTCAACGGAGAGTCACCGCTGTCGAACCTCAGGAGTCTATGGCATGGGCGTTTCTACAAGTGATACAGCAGCGACGCTACAAAAAGCATCGATGACAAAGGGGCTGGTGCTTCTGTTTGCTTTTTGTTGTGGTGCCATCGTGGCCAACATCTATTACGCACAGCCGATTATTAGCTTGATCGCCCCGGATATTGGCATGTCGAATGGGAGCGCGAGCTTCATTGTTTCGCTGACCCAGATTGGTTATGCGCTCGGATTGTTTTTCCTGGTGCCCTTGGCGGACTTGGTAGAAAACCGCCGGCTGATGATCACGACGATCGTGATTACGATCTTCAGCCTGATCGCCGCCGGTTTATCCAAGCAGCCGAGTGTATTTCTAGTGCTATCGGCGCTCATCGGTTTCAGCTCAGTCTCCGTGCAAATGCTTATCCCATTGGCTGCACATCTGGCACCAGAGGAGTCTCGCGGCCGGGTGGTTGGCGGGATTATGGGGGGCTTGCTGCTGGGGATTCTGCTTGCGCGTCCGCTGTCGAGTCTGGTTGCCGATCATTTGGGCTGGCGGGCCGTATTTATTGGGGCCGCTGCCTTGATGCTCGTTATCTCCATCGTGATTGGCATGATCATGCCCAAATGGCAGCCGACCCATCGCGCGTCTTACGGTCAATTGCTGAAGTCCCTCGGCGAACTGTTTTGCCGCGAGCCCGTACTGCGTCAGCGCGCACTTTATCAAGGGCTGATGTTTGCGGCGTTCAGTTTGTTCTGGACCGCCGTGCCGCTGATATTGAGTCGTGAGTTCGGCCTCACGCAAAGTCAGATTGCGATTTTCTCTCTGGTTGGCGCCATCGGTGCCATTGCCGCGCCTATCAGTGGCCGACTTGCTGATGCAGGGCATACCCGACGAGCGTCCCAGCTGGCCATGGTGCTGGGAGTATTGAGTTTCCTTCCGGCCTTCATCAATCCCTTTTACGGTGTGATTGGGTTAGCGGTCACCGGTGTAGCGCTGGATTTTGCTGTGCAAATGAACATGGTGCTGGGCCAGCGAGCCGTCTGTGCCCTGGGCACTGCCAACAGAGGTCGCCTGAATGCGTTGTACATGATCAGTATCTTTATTGGCGGCGCAATGGGTTCTTCGGTGGCCAGTTCGTTATATGAACACGCCGGGTGGCTGGCGATTGCTGCGGCGGGAAGCGCATTGTCATTGATCGCTCTAGTCGTCTTCTCGGTGGTTTCTCGTCGGACCCGAATTGGCGCAATGCGCTAAATGAACAACGGCTGAGGCAAGGAGTGTCATGGACAAGCTGCTCGCATTGAAGATGTTCGTCCAGGCTGTGGATTCGAAGGGCTTTTCTGCTGCCGCTCGACAATTAGGCCTGGCGACGTCTTCTGTGACTCGGATGATCGATGGGCTTGAGGCGGAACTGGGCGCTGTCCTGCTTAATCGATCCACGCGTCAAATCTCATTATCAGATGCCGGGGCCGCCTACTACCTCAAAACGCAGGAGGTGCTGAATGCTGTCGCCGAAGCGGATGCCTCGGTCACTGACCGCGGGGAGCTCCCTGCGGGGCATCTTCGTATTTCCGTGCCCGTAGCGTTTGGGCGTCGTCTGATTGCGCCTCATATTGCCTCGCTGTTGAAGCGTTACCCTCAACTTGTGTTGGACATGACGCTCTCCGACGACATCGTTGAATTACTGGGGGAACGCGTCGATCTGGCGATCCGATTGGGATCGGCAGCCGCCATGGATGGTGTCGTCAGTCGTCCCGTCGGTCATTTCAAACGCCGGGTGGTGGCGAGCGCCGAGTACCTGAATGCACATGGTTTTCCTGAGCATCCCATGGACCTCATGCGGCACGAGTGCCTGCGTTTCAGTTATGGCCCAAAACAACAGGTGTGGACTTTCTTAAAGGAAGGTGAGGAGACTCGAGTTCCGATTGAGGGCCGCTTCAAAAGTAACAATGCGGAAGTTTTGCGTGAAGTTGCGCTGGCGGGCGGCGGGATGGCTCTGTTACCTGATTGGCTCGTCAACGACGATGTTGATTGCGGTGATTTGACTTCATTGTTTGAGCCCTTTGTTATCAATCCGAACGATGCCAGCTCGGCGATTTCTGCGCTGTATCTTCCCAATCATCGTGGCTCCAAGCGCGTCAATGCGTTTATCGATTTCATCAGCGAATTGCTTGGGCCTGAAGGCTTAGCCGAGAGCTGATCTCCTCATTGCTGTTTTCGAACGTTTGATCCACTACGTAACGAACACCTTTCGCCGTGTGAGCACGGCAGACCCTGGAGAACTGAATGAGCACTGCGACATTGCACTACGTCTACGATCCGTTCTGTGGCTGGTGCTATGGCGCGGCGCCGATGATCATGGCAGCCACCGCTATTCCAGGCCTGGAAATTCAGGCCCATGGGGTGGGCATGCTCTCGGGTGACAAAAGCAAGTTGATGTCGGGCGAGTGGCGCGATTTTGTTCGTCCTCACGAAGCTCGGATTAGCGCATTCAGCAACCAAATTTTCGCAGACGCCTATGTTCAAGGCGTGCTGGAACATGAAAACGTCCAGCTGGACTCTTCACCACCGATTGCAGCGATGTTGACTGCTCAACAGCTGTCAGGACGCGGCATCGAAATGCTCAAACGCCTGCAAATTGCTTACTACCAAGAAGGACAAGCTATAGCTGATCGAGGGGTAATCGCAAGCATTGCCGCTGAGCTTGGGTTTGAGTCCGATGCGTTTATGGCAACTTTTGAGGCGATCACTGCAGACTCATTGCGGGACCACATCGACCGCAGCAACGGGATGCTTGAAGCTCTGAATGCGCGCGGCTTTCCTGCATTTGCGCTGGAGATCGATGGCCAAATGGAAGTGTTGGCCATGGGGCATTATTTAAGCCGACCTGCGTTGTTCAAGAAGGATATTGAAAGCCGTCTGGCCAAATAGGTGTGGTTCATAGCCAGTGCATTCTTTTGTTTTGTATGATGCCTTAATGAAGCTCCAGCGAGGCGTTATGCAAGACTCAAAAGATAGAGACGAGAACGAGACGGGGAAATCAGCGAAATCAGCAGACCTCGTCAAAGCGACGACTCGACGCCTTTCGCCTGAGGTCAGGGAAAAGCTAATCGTGCAGAAAGCTATTGAGCATTTTGCGACGTGCGGGTTCTCGGGCAGTACCCGTGAACTGGCGCGACAACTGGACATTACCCAACCTTTACTCTATCGATATTTCCCTAGCAAAGAGGCACTGATAGACCGCGTGTACGACGAGGTGTATCAGTGGGATTCCTCGTGGGAGGCGATGATCAAGGATCGCTCCGAGCCCCTTCAGTCGCGCCTGGTGCATTTCTACACCTCATACGCTCGTGTGATTTTGCGCCGAGAGTGGATTCGTATCTTCGTATTCGCCGGGCTAACACGTGAAGGTATCAATGATCGGTATCTGGCTAAGTTGCGTGAACGGGTCTTCATTCCTGTTATTGCAGAAATTCGTCACACTCACGGATTGGCAGTGTCTTCAGGTGAAACGATCAATGAAAAAGAGCTCGAATTAATCTGGAGTCTGCACGCCAGCATTTTCTATATTGGCGTTCGTAAATGGATTTACGATCTTCCCGTGACTGAGGACATTGATGCGCTGATCGAGCAAATGGTCGATGCGTTCCTTAACGGCAGTCCCCACGTGCTTCAGCAAGTCGATAACGACCTCGGTGCAAAGCCTCGCTTGAGTTGATCGGTTTCGATTCCCTGTTTCTCGCCTCTTGATCTCCTGTTTGCCCTTCTTTTTTGTCGACCACTCATCACCTGTTTCAGCCTTCAACTGAGCAGGTAATGAGAGGGGACACGTACCATCCTGCTCTGAAAAGCCCTTTCCCAACGCCTGAAACCTCTTGTCTGTTGGCGGCGCCACGACGTGGCTCAAGCCTGTCCTCAAAAATTTGATCCGCCACCTATTTACTTCAATTTCGTGAGGTCGTATTGTTTATCAACTGATAAATAAATACAAAAAACTGTTGGAGGCACCATGCAAGTCGTGAAGCTCGCTCATTACTCGATCCGGTCGTTCGACCTGGAAAAGTCCAGTCGATTTTATGAAAGGGTGCTCGGTCTTACTCCTGGCTACCGGCCGCCATTCGATTTTCCTGGCGTTTGGTTGTACATGGGAGGGGATGAGAAGGACTTCGGTACGGTTCACATTATCGGGATTGATCCTTCCAACCCTGAAGGCTTGAAAAAATACCTGGGCGATAAGGAAATTCCGCTGACAGGCACTGGGACCGTCGATCACATTGCTTTTTTGGTCACCGGCCTGGTGGAGTTCTGGAACGTCTTCAAGGCCGAAGGCATTGTGTGGCGCGACCGCACCGTGCCGAGTCTGGGCCTGCATCAGGTCTTCATCGAAGATCCGTCAGGAGTCACCATCGAGCTCAATTTCCCGGCCTCCGAGATTCAAGCGGTGGTTTCTTACGCCTCCCATGTCGCTGCAACGGCGGGAGAGCAGCCATGATCAATACCTTGAACAAGCCCCGCGCCATTGTCGTGGGTGGCTCGCTGGGCGGCCTGTTTGCAGCAAATATGCTGTTGCGCAAAGGTTGGGACGTTGAGGTCTTCGAACGTGTTCCGGATGAACTCGCTGGACGAGGTGCTGGGATCGTTACTCACCCTGAATTGTTCGAAGCGATGGCGGCAGCTGGAATCCCTCTCGACGCCTCTGTAGGTATCGATGTGCTGTCGCGCGTCACTTTGGCTCAGGACGGCGATGTCGTGCTTGAGAACGCACTCCCACAAACGTTGACCGCGTGGGGGAAGATGTACCCAGTGCTTCGCTCTGCATTCCCGGATTCACTGTATCGCTGCGGTGGCAGTGTGGTGTCGGTCGAAAGTACCGAAACCCATGCAAGCGTCACATTGGCCGATGGTACGACTCATCAAGCAGACGTCATTATTGCAGCTGATGGATTTCGGTCGACGATTCGTCAGCATTTCTTGCCTGACGTGCACCTGCAATATGCCGGTTATATCGCCTGGCGCGGGTTAGTCGATGAAAGTGCTCTGTCTGACGTTGCCCACACCGCACTCTTCGATAAATTTGCGTTTTGTTTGCCCCCGCATGAACAGATCTTGGGGTATCCCGTTGCCGGGCATTCCAACAGTACCCTTGTCGGCGAGCGCCGTTACAACTTTGTGTGGTACCGCACCAGCGGTGACGAAGACTTGAAGGATTTGCTGAGGGATGAAAGCGGTAAACAATTTGAAGGCGGAATTCCTCCGGCGCTGATACGCCGTGATGTGCTCGACAATATGTACAAGTCCGCAGAGACATTACTGGCCCCGCAGTTTGCTGAAGTGGTCAAGAAAGCGACTCAGCCGTTATTCCAGCCGATTTACGATCTGGAAGTACCGAAGATGAATTTCGGGCGTGTTGCATTGCTCGGCGATGCGGCATTTGTGGCGCGTCCTCATTGCGGGATGGGCGTTACCAAGGCCGCCGGTGACGCTTTGGCAATCGTGGAGGCACTAGAGCGACATGCATCCGTTGAAGAGGCATTAGCGGACTATAGCGAGCAACGCTGTCGTTTCGGGGCATCGATTGTTCAGCATGCCAGGCATCTTGGCGCGTATATGCAGGCGCAACTGAAAAGCGAGGAAGAGCGCGAAATGGCGGAGTTTTACCGGACTCCGGAAGCAGTAATGCGAGAGACCGCCGTGCCCGTGAAGTTTTAATTCAGCCACAAGCCATTTGCAGGAGATCACCATGGAACATGCATATCCGCAGGACGGTGGCCCGACCATGCCCGCTGAGCAGGTTGATGTCGCTATTCAAAACCCGATTCTCGAAAATCCGGAGTTTCGTGCTTTGGTAAAACAACGACGGATATTTTCGTGGAGCATGACGGCGCTAATGCTCGTCGTCTATTTTGGTTTTATTCTTTCTCTGGCCTTTATACCTGCCCGTTTGGGTACGCCTATTACAGAAGGGCAGCCGATGACGTGGGGCGTGCCAATCGGTTTTGGAATGCTCGCCTTCACGATTCTCCTCGTCGCAGTCTATGTCTGGCGCACTAATACCTGCTACGACCCTAAAATAAAAACAATTATCAGGAGCTTCAACAAATGAAGCGTCTACTCATTGCAATTTCCGCCATGCTTGCTTCGGTAATGGTATACGCGGCCGACGTCCCTGGCGCCGTACAAAAATATAATCCCATTGCCATCGGTATGTTTCTGGCGTTCGTTATTTTTACTCTGTTTGTCACACGGTGGGCGGCACGCAAAAACAATAGTGTCGCGGATCACTATGCCGCAGGGGGAAAAATTACCGGCTTTCAGAATGGGTGGGCCATCGCGGGCGACTATATGTCCGCAGCGTCTTTGCTAGGTATCTCCGCGTTGGTTTTTACCAGTGGTTTTGATGGGCTGATTTACTCGATCGGCTTCCTTGCCAGTTGGCCGATCATTCTGTTTCTGATTGCGGAGCCCTTGCGAAATCTGGGGCGCTACACCCTGGCAGACGTACTGTCCTATCGACTGAAACAACGTCCCATACGAGCATTTTCGGCCTCCAGTTCCATTGTGATCGTGTTGCTTTACCTGGTTTCTCAACTGGTAGGTGCCGGAAAACTGGTGGAGTTGCTGTTTGGTTTCGATTACACCGCGGCGGTGCTTCTAGTGGGCACACTCATGGTGATTTATGTGTTCTTTGGTGGGATGTTAGCCACCACCTGGATTCAGATCATCAAGGCCGTATTACTGCTGACTGGCTGTGTGTTCATGGCTTTCATGGTGCTGTCCCAATTCGGATTCAGCCTGAACCAGCTGTTTACTCAAGCGACCCAGGTGCATCCTTCCCATGTCGCAATCATGAGCCCAGGTGGTTTGATCACCGACCCGGTGTCTGCGATTTCACTAGGCTTGGCATTAGTCTTCGGCACGGCAGGCCTTCCACATATTCTCATGCGGTTTTTCACTGTCGGAAACGTCAAGGCCGCGCGTCAAAGTATTCTTTATGCTACAGGCCTGGTTGGCATCGGGTATGCCCTGATCGTTATTATCGGCTTCGGCACCATCGCCCTGGTTGCCAGCAATCCCGATTATCACGATGCATCAGGTGGCATATTAGGCGGCGTTAATATGGTTGCGATTCACCTCGCACACAACGTTGGCGGTAACGTTTTCCTGGGGTTCATGTGTGCGGTGTCGTTCTCGACGATATTGGCGGTAGTGGCGGGCCTCACCCTTGCAGGCTCGTCTGCTGTTTCACATGACCTCTATGCACATGCGTTGCGCCGGGGCACCGCCAGCGACAGTGACGAGATGCGCGTCTCTCGCGTGACAACCATCGTGTTGGGTGTGTTGTCGATTCTATTGGCCATTGCTTTTGAAAAACAGAACATTGCCTTCATTGTGAGCTTAACGTTCTCCATCGCCGCGAGTTCCAATTTCCCTGTGCTGTTATTGTCGATTTACTGGAAGGGCCTGACGACACGCGGCGCGGTAATTGGTGGTTCGCTGGGGCTGGTATCAGCCATTACGCTTTGCATTCTCAGCCCGACCGTTTGGGTCAAAATTCTCCATAATCCGCAAGCCTGGTTCCCATATGAATATCCGGCCTTGTTTTCCATGGCCGTAGCATTTGTCGGTATCTTTTGGTTCTCGATTACCGATCGCTCGGTCAGCGCCATAAATGAGCGCAATCGATTCGAAAATCAGTTGGTCGATTCTGAACTGGGTACGCCGGCCACATGGAAAGCGCAGTTAAAGGCTGATTGATTCAGGTGGCTGGGCCTTGCGTTAGAGCGTAGTCGGTCTGCTGCATGAAAGTGCAGCGCTATTAGTTAATTTTAAGTTTGTGAATATCGCTCAATTGTGCTCTCGCGCGTTGGTGTGCCTGCGCCTGGAAAGTCGCTGAAAAGTGTAGACAAAAATAATAATTTCTACTTGGATGCAAAATAATGAAATGTACTTTGACTGTTGCAGCCGCCATGTATGTATTGGCGCAGCAAGCCCACGCGGCGGGTTTCATCGATGACAGTAAAGCGGCGCTTAAACTGCGTAACTTCTATATCAATAGCGATTACCGAGATTCAGCGACACCCGCTCAGAAAGCCGCCAACCAGAGTTATCAAGCGGAGTGGGGGCAAGCCTTTCAGCTCGAGTTCATATCGGGTTACACGCCAGGTCCCGTAGGTTTCGGTGTTGATGCGTTAGGTATGTTGGGTGTCAGGCTGGATTCAAGTGCTGGCAAGCATGGCAACCCAACGGGAACAAACTACGGCGGCATAGTATTTCCCAGCGACGGCGACCACGCGGTTGATGACGTGTCCAACCTGGGGTTGACCGGTAAGGTAAAAATATCCAAAACCGAGCTGAAGCTCGGAACCTTGGTCCCGAAACTGCCGGTGATCTTCAGCAATGACGGACGATTGTTGCCGCAAACTTGGCAAGGAACCCAGGTTACATCAGCAGATATCAAAGATCTGACCTTGGTGGGGGGACAAATTGATGAGGTGAAAGGGCGTAACTCCAGCAACAATGAAAACATGTCCATAGCGGGTGCGAACAATGCGGTCACGGGTCGCTTCAGTAATAAATTCATCTACGCCGGTGGCGATTATAAGCTGACTAAAGATCTAACCTTGCAGTACTATTACGGCAATCTGAAAGATTTTTATAAGCAGAACTTCCTTGGCCTCATTCATAACTGGGCAATCGGTCCTGGGGTGCTGACCAGTGATGTTCGATACTTCAACAGCAAAAATGATGGTGCGAATGGTCATGATCCTGCGTATTTCACGACGGGTTACTACGGTGGTAGTACATTAAAAGGGGAGGTCGACAATAACCTGTTGAGTGGGTTATTTACCTATGCCGTTGCAGGTCACACTTTCGGTGCAGGTTATGAGGTCAGCAATGGTAAAAGTGACTTCCCGTATTTAAATCAGGGTGATGGCCCAACTACCTACACCATTACGGAGATGCAGGTTCAGAAATTCGTTCGTGCTGGCGAAAAATCATGGCAAGCTCGTTACTCTTTTGACTTCGCAAAAGTGGGCTTGCCAGGTGCGACGGCGGGTGTTGTATATGTCAAAGGTGATGATATCAATACTATTGCTTCCAGCAATTCCAGCGAATGGGAACGAGATATTACGCTGGCCTATGTCGTTCAGTCGGGCCCGTTAAAAGGCTTTGGCGTGATGTGGAAAAATGCAATGGTGCGGAACAATATCCCTAATGCCCGTCAACAAGACGAGAATCGCGTGATTATAAATTACCAATTGGCGTTGTTTTAGTTTTTTAATCGAGACCGAGTCAGAGCATATAGCCAAGTATCAAAAAATGTATCCGGTGGTCCGGTCGTGTGTGACGGGCCGCTGTAACTGACAGGTAACACTTTTACGAGTGTTGCGTGTACATGTCGTTCTCTTCCAACGGCATGTTTTGTAGAAGAGTAACATTTCCCTTAGTTGGGGTAGGGCGGTGCGAGTGATCCTTCACCGCCTTTTTTATTCCTTCACGCTGATAGCCCGTTGAATCGACGCAGCAATTGCGTCAGTTGTCCCAGATCCTCATCGTTCCAGCCGTGGATACGCTGCCGAAAGACGTCGCCCTWGTGAACAATGGCCTGGCGGATTCTGGTCCGGCCTTGATGGCTCAAATTCAAAAGGGTGCCTCGACCATCCGAAGGATCTGGATGCGCCTCCACCAGTCCCAGATGGATGAGCCTTGCCGTCAACCTGCTCGTCGCGCTGCGATCCATCGCTACAGCTTCGGCGACACCACTGACCTTCGCCGGCCCGAACGCGTGTAGCCAGTGCGCGATATGGAACGCTGCCGGTGGCAACTCTGGGTGAAATTCGGCTGATGTCGCGACCGTCAGGGCACGCGAGGCACTCAGCAGCGCACTGAACTGTTCACCCAGCGCGAGAACCAGAAGCTCTCGATCGTGAGCGGGCTGAGTGAGCGATTTGTTTTCTGGTGGTTCCATTCCCTTCTGTTCCCGTTTCTGCCTGCGAAAGCCTGTCGGCGGTTTGTTCATGGACAAATATGCATTCGAGATTATAGTGGACTTTAATCCATTAAATGCCTTCGCGAACAGTGAAAAACCACAATGAATACCAATGTCACCATTGTCCTTACAGGCGCCACCAGCGGAATTGGTCAGCTTGCTGCCATCGAGTTGGCCAAGCGAGGTGCCCATCTCGTTCTGACTGCGCGTGACAAGACAAAGGCTGCTGCAACCTGCGAGCGCATTCATGCGGCTGTACCTGATGCGCGTATCGACGTTCATTACGCGGATTTCAGCAGCCTCGATTCCGTTGCGGCGCTCGGCTTTGAACTCGCTTCGCAATACGAGCGTATTGATGTGTTGATCAACAACGCTGGCATTCACGCATTTGAGCAGCGTGTCACCGTTGATGGTCACGCCGAGATGCTCGCGGTGAACTACCTCGCCCCCTGGCTGCTGACAAACGGCTTGCGAGATACGCTGGTTCGGTCGGCTCCTTCGCGAATTATCACTGTCGCTTCAGAGGCGTCGAGACGCAGCGGCGGGCTGGATCTGGAACGAGATATCTTCGACACCGCTCCATTCACGCGCCTTGGCTCTTCGAAGAGCTATTCGAAAACCAAGCTGATGGACATCATGTTTTCGCAGGAACTGGCGCGTCAGCTTCAAGACACCGGCGTTGCGGTGAACTGTCTGGACCCAGGCTTCAACGTCACGGGGCTTGGCCGCGAGCTGGGATTCTCTACGTTGCTGGCCAGGGCTCTAAATGGGTTGCGCATCGGTGATCCGCAGCGCGGTGCGGACATCATCGTCCGCTTGGCTACCGATTCAGATCTCTCTCCAGCATCGGGTGGCTACTTTTCGGTGAAGGACGCGAAACCTATACAGCCTACGCCTCCAGCGGATAACGTCACCGCCTGCCAGGAACTGTGGGAGGCGACGTCAGCCCTGCTCGCCAGACATTACAGGGCTTAACGTCAATACCGCCCGGATCGATCATGATCCCAATGCATCCTGCCAGCCACGTCGTGCCAGGGGCAGGTCGAGCAAGCGCTTGCCGGTGGCATCGTTGATGGCATTGCCCAATGCTGCGGCCATGGGCCCCTGGACGATTTCTGCGGCACCAAGGAATGGTTGATCCGGCTGATCAATCATGTGGACCTCGACCTGGTGCGGCATATCCGTAAAACGCATGATCGGATAGCCGCTCCAGTCGAAGCTATGCATGCCGCCTGCGTCATAGAGGATTCGTTCATAGAGCGTCCAACTCGCGGACTGCACGATGCCACCCTGGATCTGATTGAGCAGCCCGTCGGGGCTGACAATTTGCCCCACATCCACCGCGGCGACAACGCGATCAATCGTCACTTGCCCAGTCTGGCGCTGCACATGCAACTGCACGGCGATCGCGCAGTAACCCATGATGTTTTTGTAGCGGGCAAAGGCGAAGCCGATCCCGCTGCCGGGGCCCGTGGCTTTTTGCGGCCAGCGGAACTCAGCGGCCACGCGCTCCACCACCGCCCGTGCTCGCGGATCGCTCAAGTGATTCAGGCGAAATTGCACCGGGTCGATGGTGGCCGTGGCCGCCAGTTCATCGAGGGTGCTCTCGATGGCGAACACGTTGATATGGGCACCGAGCGAACGCATGGCAGAGGTCCTGAATGGCATGGTCAGCACAAAGTTCAGATCGACCTTCAGGTTGGGTATCTCATACAACGGAACGGCATTGCGGTCGCCGTCACCTTCGGGCTGAGCAATCGGGACTGAGGGTGCGGGGGTGAAGGGGTTGGCCAACAGCCACGCCGGCAACAAGCGCCCGGCATTGACGATACGTTCGTTGTGCGGGGTACTCCAGAGTTCGTATTTCCAGTCGCGAAGACGCCCACTGTCGTCCAGTCCCGCTTCCACCTCGGCAAGCATGGCCGAGCTGTAAGGTTCCCAGAGGGCTTCCTGTTCGCGCATCCATTGCACCCGTATCGGCTTGCCGGGAATGGCCATGGCAATCAATGCGGCATCGGCGGCGGCGTCATCGGCGCCGTTATGGCCATAGCAACCGGAACCTTCAGCGTGGATGCAACGTACTTGGGCCACCGGCAGACCGACCATCTCGGCGATACCCGAGCGCAGAGGGTAGACACCTTGGGTATGGGTCCAGACGGTCAATGTTCCATCCTTGAACCAGGCCACTGCGCAGGAAGGCCCGATGGAGCCGTGCATCAAGTATTGCTTGGTCACTCGGGCTTTGTAAGCTCGCGGTAGCGGTTGCGGGAGGTCACCCTTGGCACTCACCGGGTAGCGCCGCGCCGGTAATTCGGTGAGGAGTTGATGGATGTGTGTCGAGTCAGGTAGCGGGTTCCCTTCTGTCCAGCGGGCCTTGGCGTAGCCCTCGCGCATCGCTTTGACCGCCAGCCATTCATCGGTGGCGACCACTGCGAGGTAGCTGCCATTGCGGACCAGTTTCACCACTCCGGGAAGTTTCCTGAGGGCGGCCTCATCAATTTCAAGAAGCTGACTGCCACGCCGGGGCGGACGTATCACACG
Organism: Pseudomonas sp. P1_F1_2; assembly: GCF_056405815.1. Taxonomy (NCBI): domain Bacteria; kingdom Pseudomonadati; phylum Pseudomonadota; class Gammaproteobacteria; order Pseudomonadales; family Pseudomonadaceae; genus Pseudomonas; species Pseudomonas sp. P1_F1_2. Next base: position 21,058 of record NZ_JBFUBK010000016.1, read on the forward strand.
GGCGTGCAGCATATCGGGCAGGCGCATGTCCTGCACATAGGCCGCGCCGCCGCTGACTTTGGCCGGGATGTCCAGCCGAGGCAACGATTTGCCGATCAGGGTGAAGCTGCTGGCTGGCTTGAAGGGCGAGTTGGCCGATRCAAAGCGATGCAGCTGAACCCCCACCACTGCCTGTGCGTAGGTCATGCTGCGGCCTTGTGCATCGTAGATCACCGCATCCCGCGTAGTCAGGCTGTCGATGCTGCGCTGCCATTGCCGCGCTGCGGACTCGAGTAACAACTGACGCACTTGGGCCGCGGCGTTGAAAAGCGCAGTGCCGCTGTCGACGATGGTATGGCTGCCGGCGGTGTAACCCTCATTGGGTGTCAGCGCGGTGTCGGCGGTGAGAAAGCGGATGAGCTCAGGTGGCACTTCAAGGCGTTCAGCGGCGATCTGCAGGAGCGCAGTTTTGACACCGGTGCCCAGCTCCACTTTGCCGGTGTAGACGGTGATGCCATCTTTCGCATCGATGCGGATCCAGGCGTCCAGATAGGGCGTGGCCCGCAGGCTGCCGGGCAGATCAGGAGCCAGGATTGCCGTTCCCAAGGTGTCCACTTCGGTGTCGGCGAAAGCGCGGGGAATGCCCGGAAGCATCGCGAACCCCATCACCAAAGCCCCGTTTATCACGAAGGCGCGGCGGCTCAGATTGACGGCTTGCGTGGGGCTTTTCATACCTTGCCTCCCTGCGTGACGACCGACTTGATCGCGGCCAGGATGCGCACATGGGTGCCGCAGCGGCACAAGTTGGGCGCCATGTGGCGGCGGATCGTTTCATCGTCTGGCTTCGGGTTGGCCTCCAACAGCGCCTGTGCCCGTACGATCATTCCCGCGATGCAATAACCACACTGGGCGGCCTGTTCGTCGATAAAGGCTTTCTGCAACGGCCCCGGTTGGTCGGCGCTGCCCAGGCTCTCCACGGTGCGCACCGATTTGCCCGCCAGCGCGCCGCACGGCGTCAGGCAGGAAAACACCGGTTTGTCGTTCACTAACACAGTGCAGGCGCCGCATTGACCCAGGCCGCAGCCGTATTTGGCGCCATTGAGCCCTACCTGGTTGCGCAAGGCATACAGCAGGGGCATGTCGTCCGCGATGTCCAGTTCGTGAGTCTTGCCGTTGATGTCAAGTGTGATCACGGTTGCTGCTCCTGAGCCCGAATACTTTGGATTGTCTTGTCGAGATCCGTCCAGGGTCGGTTCGCACAGCTTTCGTTGCGCAGGTACTCGGCAAGTGCAGCCACATGGGTGTCGTCCAGGTTGTGGGCGAAGGCGGGCATGTAGTGGCTGGAAGCGGCGCTGGACATCGGGATGCCCTGCAGGATGGTCTGGATCAAATTGCGTGGCGAGTCCGCCATCACCGCCGAGGTGTTCGCCAATGCCGGCCGCGATTCAATGACGCGCATCGGCGCCGCGCTGCCATGGCAACTCGCGCAGGCGCCGTCGAACAACGCGGCGCCCAGTAGCGCCCTGGCGCTGGGCTTGACCCCAGAGATGCAGGACGGCGATGGGGCATCCGATGAAGTTTTCTTGAGGTCAAGAATGTACTGCGCGATGGCCTGCGCATCTTCCGCCGGCAATTGCGCAATGCTCAGGCTGACCGGCAACATCGGGCCCGCCGCTGCGCCATGTCCTTCGGCGACCTCGCCCGTCAGATAGGCGACCAACTGGGCTTCATTCCAAGGGTGTTGCGCCTCGCTCATTCCGGGCAGGGCAGGAGCTGTCCAGCCGTCGACGACGCCACCGTTGAACAGTTCGCTGCCTTTCTCCCCGCCAATAAGATTCAGAGGCGAATGGCACGATGAACAGTGTCCCGCGCCCTCTACCAGATAACGTCCGCGGTTCCATTGTGCTGATCGGTCGGGAAGTGGTTCCAGTGGATCGCCATGCAGGAACAGTAAGTTCCAGAAAGACACCAGCGGACGGAAGTTCATGGGGAAGACCATATGATTTTCCGGTGCGGTGTAGTTGATCGGGTCCACGCTCATCAAGAAGGCATAGGCGTCGGCAATATCGGCATCGCTCATCTTCCGGTAATGCACGTAGGGGAAGGCCGGATAGAGAAAGTGGCCGTCACGCGCGATGCCTTCACGCATGGCCCGTTTAAAGGCGTCCAGCGACCACTGACCGATACCGGACTCCGGGTCCGGGGTGATGTTGGTGGTGAATAGGGTTCCGAAGGGCGTTACCAGCGGCAAACCGCCGGCCATGTAGGCGCCCCCTGGCCGTGTGTGACAGACCGCACAGTCGCCTGCTTCGACGACGCGGCGGCCTCTGTCCAGCGTCTCGCGATCAGCATTCAGGTGTTGGCTGACAGTGGCAATTTCCGGCCTCCACATCATCCAGAACGCAAACCCTAACCCCACGACGCCGATTGCCAGAACGGCACCGATGATCGTCTTGCGCTTCATCGCCTTACCTCTCGAGCTGAATTAACGACAGATTTTTCAATCCACCGCGTGCGATTGGCGTACGGCGATTTTCCATGTCGTGAGCTTAGAGAGGGCGCTTGTGATGGAGTACCCCATCAAGGCGCAACGCTACATTGCGCCAGGCGCAACGGCGGCAGAATTAACAACCGTTAACTCGCGCAGGGTGCGCCCATGTCCAAAGATACGCACTCAAGGAACGTAATGACGGAAGGGTTTCATGGACAAGCTGCTCGCACTGAAAATATTCATCCAGTCAGTAGACTCCAAAGGCTTTTCGTCTGCCGCCAGGCAACTTAACCTGGCGACCTCTTCAGTGACCAGAATGATCGACAGGCTTGAGGATGACCTGGGGGCCGTACTGCTGAATCGCTCGACCCGGCAAGTCACGTTGACCGATGCCGGTGGTGTGTACTACCTGAAAAGCCGGGATATTCTGAGCGCCATGGCTGACGCCGACGAGTCAGTCTCGGACCGGGGTGAAGTGCCTGCGGGACAGTTGCGTATCTCAGTGCCCGTGGCGTTTGGGCAGCGTCTTATTGCCCCTCATATCGGCGCGCTTTTATCGCGCTATCCCCTGCTCGTACTGGATATGACGCTATCGGACGACATCGTCGACTTACTCGGCGAGCGCATAGATCTCTCGATCCGGATGGGGTCTCCAGCGGCTATGGAAACGGTGGTCAGCCGCTGCATCGGCAGCTTTCGCCGTCGCGTAGTCGCCAGCGCCGAGTACCTGAAAGCCCGTGGATTTCCCGACCGGCCCATGGACCTCATGCAACACGAGTGCATGTGCTTCAACTATGGCGCGCCACAGCAGTTCTGGACATTTACAGAGCAGGGCCAAGAGCTGCGCGTGCCCGTCGAAGGGCAATTCAAGAGCAACAATACCGAGGTCTTGCGCGAAGTGGTGCTGGCCGGGTGCGGGGTGGCGCTGTTACCCGATTGGTTGGTCAATGATGACATCGACAGTGGTCGATTCACGTCCTTGTTCGACGCTTTTGTCGTCAATCCGAACAGCGCCAGTTCAGCGATCTCGGCCTTGTACCTGCCCAATCATCGCGGCTCGAAACGTATCAATGCGTTCATTGATTTCCTCACCGAATTACTCAAGTAGCAAAGCCAGTCAAAGGCGTGATGGGCTCATCGTTGCGTTTTGCGAAAAGCAACGTTGTGCAGCGGGTGGATTCTCTGACGGCGCTCCGGCACCTACCTTGAGGGGGTGAAACATTCAACCACGGAGACCGTCATGAGTTTGCACGCATCCAAAATTCAGGTGACTTACGACTTCATTTGCCCATGGTGCTGGATCGGTGAGGAAAATCTTGAGCGCGCGCTGGCCGCTTCGGGTTTTTCAACGGACCGCCCAATCAGTTTCCTGCCTTATCAGTTGAACCCGGACATGCCTGTTCGAGGCATGGATCGCAAAGCCTATCGCTCTGGCAAGTTCGGCAGCTGGGCGCGTAGCCAGGCCATGGACGCACAGGTCACTCACGCCGGTAAGGCCGTCGGCCTTGAGTTCGATTATGAGCGAATCGAAAAAACGCCCAACACCCTGGCCGCGCATCGGTTGGTATGGCGCGAGCAACAGGTGGGTCGAGACGCTTCCTTGCTAGTCAAGGCCATTTTCAAGGCGTACTTCGGCGAGGGGCGGGATATCGGCAACCTCTCTGTGCTGGCCGACATCGCTGCCGAAACCGGGCTGGACCGCGAGGCCATCGTCGACTTTCTCAACACCGATGCCGGCACGGCTGAAGTCTTGAAGCTCGAAGCCCAAACCAAGGCGTCCGGTGTGCGCTCGGTGCCGAGTATCCAGATCGCAGATGACGTGATCAGTGGCGCCCAGCCCATCGAAATAATGATCCAGATACTGAAACGAAGCCAAGCCGCCTAAGGCGTTTTTTTCAATCCCTATCCATTCAGGAAATCATCATGACTCATCACTTGTTCAGCCCTATCAAGCTCGGTCAATTAACCCTCGATCACCGCGTCGCCATGGCGCCTCTGACGCGCTCGCGGGCGGGGCAACCTGGCAACGTACCGACATCGATGAACGTCGAGTACTACCGTCAGCGTGCCAGTGCCGCCTTGATCATTACCGAGGCTACACAGATTTCGCAGCAGGGCCAGGGTTACGCCTGGACGCCCGGCATCCATAGCGACGAGCAGATTCAGGGCTGGAAGGCTGTCAGCGAGGCCGTGCACGCAGAAGGCGGGCGCATTTTCCTGCAGCTCTGGCATGTGGGGCGAGTGTCGCACCCGGTGTTCCAGCCCGGCGGCGGCTTGCCGGTGGCACCGACCGCGCAGCCAGTGCCCGGCAAGACCTTCATCCTGAATGAAGAGGGCGAGGGCGTATGGGGTGATGTACCTGTTCCTCAGGAGCTGGACATTCCAGGGATCGAAGCGATCGTAGCCGACTTCCGCAAGGCCGCTCGCAACGCGATTCTGGCCGGTATGGATGGTGTGGAAATTCACGCGGGCAATGGCTACCTGCTCGACCAATTCATCAACAGCGCCAGCAATCAGCGAAGTGATCGCTACGGGGGAAGTATCGAAAACCGTGCGCGGTTGTTGCTTGAAGTCGTGGAAGCCGTGACCGCTGAAGTAGGTGCCGAACGCGTAGCTGTCCGCTTGACACCGATGGGACGTTTCATGGGAATGGGCGATGACACCCCGGAACAAACCTTTGGCTACATCGCATCGCGGCTCAATCACTGGAATCTCGCTTACCTGCACCTGGTAGAGCCGATGATGGTCGGCACAGTGCTCGATGAAAGTAACGATCCACGCTGGGACGCGATCATCAAGCAACTGCGTACTGACTTCCACGGCGTTCTGATGTTGGCGGGTGGCTACTCCGGCGAAACGGCCGAACAGGCCATTGCGCAGGGCCGTGCAGACCTCATTGCGTTTGGTCGCCCGTTCATTGCCAACCCCGACTTGCCGGCTCGCTTGCGCGGTCGCAATGAACTCAACGTGGCGGACGGCAATAGCTTTTTTGGCGGCGACGCCAAGGGGTACATCGACTATCCGGTGTTGGCATAACGCAACGCTAAACCCCGCGCTTGGGGAATCACCCTGCAACGAGGAGAAAGGTCATGAAGAGTTCAGGCGTTCCGACGGCCTTGGTCATCGGTGGTTCCCTGGGAGGGCTGTTCGCCGCCACGGCGTTACGCGCGATTGGTTGGCACGTCGATATTTTCGAGCGGTCGCCGGCAGCGATGGATAGCCGTGGCGGTGGCATTGTTCTGCAAGCGGACGTCCTGCAACATTTCCGCTATGCGGGCATTCATCATGCAGGCGCGCTCGGTGTCCGGTCCCATGATCGTCTTTACCTGGATCGAGCTGGTAGCGTGGTGCATAAAGAGCCGATGCCGCAAACCCAGACGTCCTGGAACACACTGTACAGCTCATTGTTTTCTGCATTTCCCGCCGAACATTATCACCGTGGCAAGACGCTGGTGGATCTGGCTCAGAACGAGCACCGAGTGACTGCGATTTTCGCCGATGGCAGCAGTGCCGAGGCAGACCTGCTGATTGGCGCTGATGGCGCGGGTTCAACCGTGCGAAGCGTGGTGTTGCCTGGAACAGTACCCAGCTATTCGGGGTATGTGGTGTGGCGCGGGCTGGTCGATGAAGAGCAACTTCCAGACTTCGCCAAAATGCAGCTTTACGAGGATTTTGTTTTTCAACAAGACCCTGAATCGCTGATGTTGGAATACATGGTGCCGAGCGTGAGTGGCTCTGTGAATCCTGGCGAGCGTCGGTTCAATTGGCTGTGGTATTTGAAAGCGGCACAAGGGGCGGAACTGGACGCGCTGCTCACAGACAGCCATGGACAGCGGCGCAGTCACTCCATTCCACCCGGGGCCTTGGCCGCTGGGCAGGATGCTTACATACGGGACATGGCACAGCGGCAGGCGAACCCGGCTTTTCGTGAATTGATTCGCCAGACACAGGATATTTTTGTGCAAGCGATCCTTGACCTGAAAGTCCCTCAAATGGTGTTTGGCCGTGTGCTGTTGACTGGCGATGCCGCCTTCGTGCCGCGTCCTCACACCGCCGGAAGCACGGCCAAGGCTGCCCGCAATGCATTTTCCCTGGCTCAAGCCATCAACGACACTGACGACCTCGACAATGCCCTGCAGACCTGGCAGCAACAGCAACTTGCAGAAGGCAAGCGCATGGGGGATTGGGGCGTGAGTATGGGCAATCGGATTATGGGTATTGCTCAAGCCTGATTCGATGGCTCACACCGGATTTATTGGCGGGATGAAAGCGGGGTGTAACTGTGGAATGAGTGCAGTTTTCCAGACTGAATAAAAAAGAGGAGATTAGCTTCAGATCGAAGCTATCTCCTCTTTTTTGCATCTGTATCCTTTGACGCATTAACCATTCTGGCAGTCGCCACCCAGTATCTTGTATTGCAGGTTGTGCGTCGTGCCCTTGTGATCCACATACACCATGTGCGCGTCCACCGGGCCGCAAGCGTTCTGAGTGTCCTCGACCGAAGTGATGTCGATGACCTTGGCGATATCCAGGTGTTCGGAATAGTTGTACTGCTCAGGTTCAGGGATCGAGGCGGTGTTGTTGGCGCCGTCATGGGCTGAAGCGTAAACGCTAAACATCATGAGTGAGGCGAGCATTGCATATTTCATCAGGGTGTCTTCCAGTAAGAGTCAGAGAGGAAGCAAGATCTCTTGGTTGCTTCTGGCGCTGATTGTGAGACTGAAAAGTGTTTTAAAAAAATCTTCAGTTTGGATACTCGGCATCATCGGAATTGATGTGGCGCGGGTTGACTCATGAGTGCGCAATCCTGATGGATTGAATAATCCTTAATAGTGAAAGAGTTTTCTCTGTCAGATTTTTGCAGGCGTTCTATTGGATGGCTGACACTTTGCTTCGAGCTCTTTTCAGATCTTTGTTCAACTGGATACGCATGCCACTAATGAACTGTCTGGCGTTATCGGGCAAGGGTTTACCGGGGCGAAGGATAAGAATGCTGGAAAAGCGCACGTCGATGCTGAAAGGCTTTACAACCAATCCCCGGTCAAGAAAATCACACACCGTAATCGGCGCTACCACGCCTACGCCCTGTCCGAGCAGGGCCAGTTCGCAGATGGTGTGTGCGTAAGGGGTCTCGATGCGTACTTTTAACTTTACCCCTGCCGCCGCCATTGAGTCCTCGAGCCGGTGTCTGCTGCTGTCTTCGGGGTTGAGGGCTATAAAGTCGACATCGGCCAGATCGGCGGGATGGATGATTTTTCGCTTGGCCAGCGGGTGGGAGGCATGCATCACTACGTAGCCCATGGTGTCGACAAAAGGCGAATGCTCTAGCCCCGCGACAGGCATCTCATCGGCCATCAGGCCAAAGTCACATTGGCCGGCGGCCACTTCCTGATGCACTTCACGGGAGCTGAGGATTTTCAGCGAAACCTGGATATCTCTTTTGCCGGGCTCGAAAGCCGCCAATGCACGGGGTACGAATGAATTGCCCAGGGCTGGGTGGGCGGCCACTACCAGGCGCCCGATACCATATTGGCGCAGGCTTTTGATGCGGTGCTCGATCGCCTCGAAGCCCATGTAGAACTTGTCGACATCCACCATCAGTGCCGTGGCTTCCTGGGTTGGCACCAGGCGCCCACGGGCACGAACGAACAGTTGCAGGCCCGAACTGTCCTCCAGTTTACGGATGGCCTGACTGACCGCCGGCTGGGAAATACCCAGCATGTTGGCAGCCTTGATGGTGCTGCCGGCGTTCACCACCGCGCGAAAAATCTCGATCTCACGAAAGCCCATGCCAGTTCCATCACCCTATAAGTTCAGCTTATAGGGTAAATAGTTTCCAGTGTTGTTGCCAGTTGCTTTCAAGAACAGACTCGGTTCACACAACAACACGGGGTTTTTTCCATCATGAGCTTTAAAGATCACGCCGATAATCCGTTTGCCAGCTTGTCACCTGCCGTGTGGCGGGCGTCCACCGTGGTATTTGATTCGTTCGAAGATTTCGCTGCACGCAAAAAGCGTCAACCCGACGGCTACAGCTACGGCGTGACGGGAACACCGACGGCTCGCGGCCTGGAGCGGCGAATTGCCGACCTCGAACATGCGAGACATTGCGTGCTGACACCCTCTGGCCAAGCGGCCTTGATGGCCGTAGTGATGGGGTTTGTGCGGGCCGGCGATCACCTTCTGGTGTCGGATTCCGCCTATGGGGGCTTGAAGGCATTTGCCAGCTACTGGCTAGCCGAACTGGGCATCGACGTCGAGTATTACCCGCCCACGGTGGATGGCGAAATCGAGGCGCTGATCAAGTCCAATACCAAGATGATCTGCATCGAGGCCCCGGGCACCATCACCATGGAGATGCAGGACGTCGATGCCATCGTGGCCATTGCCAAGCGACATGGCGTGCTGACCATGATGGATAACACCTGGGCCAGTCCTTTGTATTTCCGTGCCTTGGAGCATGGTGTGGACTTTGCCGTGGAAGCGGCGACCAAACTGTTTGGCGGGCATTCCGACCTGTTGATGGGCAGCATCAGCATGAATGACTTCAGCCACTATGAAATCCTGCGGGAAACCCAGAGTGTGTTGGGCCTGGCGGTCAGTCCGGAAGACTGCTTCCTGGTGATGCGCGGTCTGGATACTTTCCCGCTACGGATGCATGAGCAGAGCCGCAACACGCTGAAAATCGCGCGCTGGCTGGAGAGTCATCCGCTGGTCACCGATGTCCTGTTCCCGGCCCTGGAAAGTCACCCCGGCCATCGAGTCTGGAAGGAGCAGTTCGAAGGAAGCGGATGCTTGTTTTCCTTCATCCTTAAACCAGCGCCAGAAGAAGCCTTCAGCAAGTTTTTCAACGCCCTTGAGCACTTTCCCATCGGCGCCAGTTGGGGGGGCACCCATAGCCTTGTTGCCTATTACCCCGCCAACCAGCAGAAGGCTCGCAAGTTTGCCCTGACCGATCAGCCGATCATTCGTATTTCCATTGGCCTGGAAGATCCCGATGTGCTCATCGCGGACCTGGAAAAAGCACTGCGTCAATATCAATCGTTCACCGAGGCCTGACCACCGATCCGGGTCGGCGAAACACCAGAATTCGCCACTCGTTGCACAATTGAACAGCTGCCACCTTAAGGTCCTCACATCGAGCCGACCTGAAGAAAGGATGGAAAAAATGACAATAAAGAACAGCGTTCTGAACACGTGTTGCAAAAATACCGAAGTCAACGCAGAGCTTATCAAGGCCAAGGAAAGGCACGGGTTTGTTGCAGCAGAGGAGCCGTGACATGTTCGAACTATTGATTCGTTCGTGGCCGCTGCTCAAGACCGCCATATGGGTCACTGTGTGGCTGGGGCTGGGAGCCTTTGTCTTTGGTTCGATCCTCGGCATGTTGATCGCACTGATGAGAAACTCTACTTACCGACTGCTGCGATTTATGGCGTTCATGTATGTGTCGGTTTTCCGTGGTACTCCGTTATTAGTGCAGCTCCTTCTGATTTACTTCGGATTGCCTAATTACGGTATCGACTTGGGGCCGATAACGTCATCGTTGATTGCTCTAAGTCTGTTTTCCGCTGCTTATCTGAGCGAGAACTTTCGCTCGGGTATCAATGCGGTTGACGTGGGGCAATGGGAAGCGTCGTTTGCGATGGGCATGGGGTATTGGAAGTGCCTGCAAAGAGTCATCCTGCCCCAGGCCATGCGTGTCGCGTTACCGTCCGTAGGCGGGCAACTGGTGGCGTTGATCAAGGACACTTCCCTGGCGTCGATTATTACCGTGGTGGAAATGACCAGTGTTGCTCAACAAATGGGGGCCGCGACTTTCCGTTACATGGAGATGTTCCTGATAGTCGGGTTTATCTATTGGTTGATCAACCAATGCCTGACGCTGGTTCAAACCTATATCGAAGGTCGGTTGTCGAGGCGTATGTCATGAGTGAATTGAAAATCAATGTTCAGGGCTTGTCCAAGTCGTTCGGAAACTTGCTCATCCTGAATAACATCGATCTGCAAATACGCTGCGGTGAAGTGGTGGTCATCCTTGGCCCTTCGGGTTCCGGGAAAACAACGTTGCTGCGCTCGCTCAACTTCCTCGCACAGGCGGACAGTGGTGCGTTGGAGGTCTGCGGGCATCGGGTCACCCTCAGGCCAGGCCACGCGCTAAGTCATGACGATCAGGCGCAAATCGCGGCTCTGCGGCGCAAAACCGCCATGGTCTTCCAGTCATTCAACCTGTTCCCGCACATGACCGCTTTGGAGAACGTGATCGAAGGTCTGGTCAGCGTCAAGCATGTGCCCAGGCGTGTGGCGATGATTCGGGGGCGAGAGTTGCTGGCGCAGGTGGGCCTGGCCGACAAGGCCATGTTCTATCCCGCGCGGTTGTCGGGCGGGCAGAAACAGCGGGTGGCCATCGCCCGGGGATTATCGATGACACCGGAAGTGATTCTGTTCGATGAACCGACTTCGGCGCTGGACCCTGAGTTACGCGATGAAGTGCTCACCGTCATGCGGGAACTGGCGGATGCCGGCATGACCATGGTGATCGTCACCCACGAAATGAGCTTCGCCCGGCAGGCGGCTGATCGGGTGATTTTTATGGAGGGCGGGCTGATTTTGCACGACACCTCTCCCGCGGAGTTCTTTGGTTCCAAGAGCAATGAACGTATCCAGCAATTTATTCGAATGGGGCATGCAGATCATGAATACACCAATGTTTAAACGTTACTTTCAGGGGCTGGTTTGTGGGTTGGCGCTGATTTCTTGTTCATGGGTACACGCCACCGAAGATGACTCGTTATCTCGTCTGGTTAAAACCGGGACCGTTCGCGTTGCTAATACCCAGACCAGTCCGCCCCTGAGTTTTATTAACGCTGAGAATAAACCGGATGGCTATGACATCGCTGTGGCCCGGGAAATTTTCAAACGCCTCGGCGTGCCGAACGTCGAATTTGTCGCGGATAAGTTTTCAAGTTTTGTCCAAAGCATTCAGACCCGAAAGTATGACGTGGTGATCAACGGCATGACCAAAACCCCGGATCGGGCGGCCGTGGTGGACTTCACATCGCCCTACGGTGTTGAAGAGTTTCGTATCTGGGTGAATGTAAAGAATGTCGACATACAGGATGTCGCCAGTTTAAAGGGCAAAAAAGTGGGGGCAAGTCTGGGCACCAGTAATGAGTTGTGGGAACGGCAGAATCTGAAGGAGTCGGAAATACTGACGTATGACGCCGGCGGCCTGCTTTACAACGATCTGGCGCTCGGGCGACTGGATGCGATTATCGAGTCCTATTTCGCCGGCAAGAAAATGCAGGAAGTGAATCACTTGCCGATCAAGCTGGCGGGTGAGCCGGTGGCTTATTCATTAGGCGCTGCCGTTGTACCGAAAGGCGCGGATGCACTCCGGCTGGCAATGAACGAGGCCATCGCCGGCATGATCGCGGACGGAACGATCACGCGTCTGGCGAAGCAGTATTTGGGTGACGATTATGACGTGGTGGGGGATCTGGCGAGGTCGGAATACAAATGGTGAGCCCAAGTTATCTCGTGAGTCTTCATTTATCCTGGAGTAAGCAATGAGTACCGCCAACCCGATCAAAAGCGATATCGACTTCGATGCCCCGGGCAAACAGGTTGGATACCTGCGTCTTCCTCATTCGGTGAACCGCTCTGCCTATGGCTGGATTCCAATCCCAGTGGCATCCATCCGCAATGGCACGGGGCCGACGTTCCTGATTACGGCCGGCAGTCATGGCGATGAATATGAAGGTCAGATCATCGTCGCCCGTCTGATTCGAGAACTGCAGCCGTCGATGATTCAAGGCCAGGTCATCTTGTTGCCGATGACCAACTTCCCGGCAGCGGAGGCGGGGACCCGTACGTCGCCGCTGGACGACGGCAATCTCAATCGTCTGTATCCGGGCAACCCCGCCGGTACGCCGACACAGGTCATCGCCCACTACATCGAGTCGGTGTTGCTGGCCCGGGCCGAGTACATGGTCGATTTGCATTCTGGCGGCACCTCGTTGATCTATGAAGGGGCCAATATGATGGGGCTGGAACCGCGAGATGCCGAGGAGGAGGTGCGGGTCAGTGGGTTGCTCAGGGCGTTCGGTTTGCCCAAGGCATTTCTGTACCAGCCCAACCCTGTCAATGTGACCGCTGCCGCTCGCCGCCAAGGCGCCATCTGCTTTCTCACCGAGTTGGGAGGTGGCGGCCAGGTGAGCTCCGGGTTGGTGGACTTGGCTCGCCAGGGCCTACTGAACCTGCTGGCCCATGTCGGGATACTGAGCGGCGAACTGGTTCCGGCATCGGCGCCGGCTGTTCCTCGGATGATGCGGATCGAGAAGGGTATTCATTACGTCTACGCCCTCAACGCCGGGCTGTGGGAGCCGCTGGTGGAACTGGGTGATCAGGTTGAAGCCGGGCAGCCTGCGGCGTTGATTCATTTCCCTGACGACCCTTTGCGTGAGCCCGTGACGGTGTACTTTGCCGGAAGTGGCGAGGTAATTTGCAAGCGCGCCCTGGCCCAGGTCCGTGTTGGCGACTGTCTGCTGGAACTGGCGGGAGCCCGGTCGGGGAATATGGGCTGAGCTCACCTGAAACAAATCTTATGACGTACCCGGTTGCGCTGATCATTGAGCGATTGATGATGAGTGCAACTTTGCGTTTGCGTTGGCCTCATCCTGTGTTGTTGGTCGACCGCTACTGCTGGAACGACACGCAAAAAAAAGGCCGGTCAGACCGGCCAAAGGGAAATCGGGCGTTTCGCCAATGCTATGCGGGAAGTCTCAGGATTCTGGCCGCGTTGGTGCCGAGCACTGCCGCTTTCTCGCGCGGACCCAAGCCTACACTTTCGACAAAACGCACCGGCTGTTCATAGCCCATGTCGAAGCAGTAGTCGCTGCCCAGTACCAGATGGTCGATACCGACGTTCGCGATCAAATAGTCCAGCACTGGACCGGAATGCGACACGGTGTCGTAGCTGAATCGCGTCAAGTAGCTGCTCGGCTTTTGGGCCAGGCGCCGTGTCTCAGGACGTGAGGTCCACCCGGCATCGAGACGTCCCACGAGAATTGGCAAAGCACCACCGGCGTGAGGCAATGACACATGCAGTTGTGGGTATTGATCCAATACTCCGCCGAGGATCAGGTGTGACGCGGCGATAGCGGTATCGAACGGGTTGCCCAGCAAATTGCTCAAGTAGTAGTTGCTCAGGCGGGTGCCGCCGACCGTTTGTTGCGGGTGCAGGAATACCGGGAGTCCCAGCTGTTCTATGCGGGCAAAGATTGGCGCGAAACGCGGATTGTCCAGGTCCAGGCCGTTGATGTTGGTGCCCATGTACACCCCCCGAACCCCAGGCAATTCGGCTGCGCGTTCCAACTCGGCAATGGCATCGTCAGCCTCTAGCATCGGCAACGYGGCCAACACCACAAAACGTTGCGGGTGTTGGCGATGCACTGTCGATGCGGCATCGTTCCAGGCACGTGCCAGGCGGGCATTGAGTTGTCGATCTGCCCAGTACACCATCGGCACGCTAAGGGACAACGCCTGAACATCGACGCCGGAGTGGTCCATGTCGAGCAAGCGCGCCTGCACATCAATAAATTTCAAGGGCAGGGGGCCTAATCCACCGGCCGGGGTGGCGAAGCTGAACGTCGTTTCCTGGCGGTTATAGCTTCCACCGAACGCTTTGCCTTCACTTCCCAAGAGGTGTAAGAACTCTTCAGGGTAGTAATGCGCGTGGATGTCCACCGATCGCACCGGGACGTCGGTGCCTTTCTTGATCGGTGCCGCTGAGGAGGGTGATAGACGAGTAACCAGCAGGCCACCCGCGGTAGCTGCCATGATGCCCAGGAGTTGGCGGCGGGTCTTTGTAAGACAGCAGGGGCATTGCATCGTTGATCTCCTTTTTATTGTTGTCGTAGCGAGTTCAGGTGCGTGCCTGGTTACTTGCGCGGCCACTGAGCGACTGGCTTCCGCCGTGGGCATGTACCTGCTCCGAAATGCTCTATTAATCAATCGATCATTTGATGATTTTTGATTATCATCTGATCAATTGGAAGATCGCAAGCCTCTTTTATCAATCTGGCCACTGAGCACAGTCATGCAAGACTCTCATTGCCTGGTCATGCACAGTCGCTACCTTTACCTTTCGATCTCGGAATCCATTCATGGACAAGTTGCTGGCGCTGAAAATGTTTGTCGAAACGGTGCGCTGTGGGGGCTACTCATCTGCGGCGCGCAAGCTCGGCATCTCCACATCGTCTGTGACGCGGCAGGTCGCAGGGCTGGAAAGTGAGTTGGGCGCCAGCTTGCTCAACCGCACCACGCGCAATACGAGCGTCACGGTGGCGGGGCAGCACTATTTCGATAAAGCCGTGGCGATCCTTGAGGCCATCGATGAAGCGGATGCGGTCGTTGCCGACCGTGGCAGCGAAGCTCAGGGGCGTTTACGGGTCAGCGTCCCGGTGGAATTCGGCCGGCGAATCATCGCCCCGCACTTGGGGCGTTTGCTTGAACGCCATCCCGGTCTGGAAATCAGCCTCTCGCTGAGCGACGAGGTCAGTGACCTGCTCAGCGAACAAATCGACGTGTCAGTGCGCCTCGGTTCATCGGTCGTCAGTGATGACATCGTCAGCAAGCGGCTGGGTGATTTCCAGCGTTGGGTGGTGGCGAGTCCCGAATACCTGACGCGAACCGGCTTGCCCCGACACCCTCGCGACCTGCTGGAACATCAGTGCTTGCGTTTCGATTACCGCACGGGCCACCACAACTGGACATTCCAGGGCAATGAGGACGTCATCCGCTTGAATGTGCAGGGACGGCTGCAAAGCAACAATGCCGATATTCTGCGCGAGGCTGCCTTGGCCGGTGGCGGGGTGACGCTATTGGCCGATTGGCTGGTACGTGAGGATGTCAGTGCAGGTCGGCTGACTCGCGTGCTGGAGCAATATGAAGTCAACCCAGGCAGTGCAAGCACCTGCATCAATGCGCTGTATCTGCCCAACCATCGTGGTTCCAGTCGTATCAACGTATTCATAGAGTTTCTTCAGGAAATACTCGCGCCCTAAGCACGTCCTGTGCATCAGGCAAGACCGCGTTGCGCGTCGCTTTCGATCGAATCGAATGCCGGCCGATACCACCGCGGCGCACGGCTGGCAGCCCTTTTCACGCGTTCGGGCAAAAGCAGCGTTGCCGAATGCGCAATGAAGCCTTGCACAGGGCAGCGATTCTCCCCGCGTGCTCGGCTTCGTACAGTGGCACCCATCAACTGACCCCGGTCGTCAAAGCAGCATCCCGCGGCCACTGACAATAAATTTCGTTTAGAACTCGCCCCGATTCGGCCGGCTACGGCTTGCTATCGCCTGGCGAAAGTATGAGGAATGCCCATGAAACCTACACAGACGGTTCCCTTGATCGTCTCCGCGCTGGCGCTGTCGGTCGTGCTGTCGGTCGTGCTGTCGGGCTGCAAGCAAGAGGCGCCCGTGCAAGACGTCAAACCGCCCCAGGTTGGAGTGGTCACCCTTCAAGCAGAGACTTACACCGTGCAAAGCGAACTGCCGGGGCGTACCGCACCTTTTCGCGTCGCGGAAGTTCGTCCACAAGTGGACGGAATCATTCAGCAACGCTTGTTCGACGAAGGAAGCGAGGTCAAACCCGGCCAAGCGCTGTACCGCATTGATCCATCGCCGTACGAGGCAGACGTAGCTCGTGCCCGCGCCTCATTTCAACAAGCCCGTTCCCTCGCAGATCGTTATCGGCAGCTGATCGGAGAAAGGGCTGTGAGCCGCCAGGAGTTCGAGGATGCGCAGGCGCGCCAATTGACGGCGGAGGCTGATCTCAAGCGTGCCGAAATCAACTTGCGCTACACCCGTGTGCTCGCGCCGATTGCCGGCCGCATCGGCCGCTCTAGCGTGACCGAAGGGGCGCTGGTGAACAACGGCCAGACGGGAGCTATGGCGTCCATTCAGCAGCTTGACCCGATTTACGTCGACATCACCGAGTCCTCTGCGAACCTGCTCAGGTTGCGTGAGGACCTCAAGCAAGGTCGCCTGGAGAACGCGGGGGCGGACGCCGCCGTGGTGACCCTCGCGCTGGAAAACGGCAGCGCGTACGGACTGCCTGGGCGCCTGAAATTTTCTGAGGTGTCAGTCGATCCCTCCACGGGTTCGGTGACCCTGCGCGCGGTGTTTCCCAACCCCGAACATCTGCTTCTACCGGGCATGTTTGTGCGGGCAAAACTCCAGAGCGGTGTGCGGCAGGCCGCCATTCTCGCTCCGCAACAAGGGGTGACTCGCGACCTGAAGGGCAATCCCAGCGCACTGGTGGTCAGCGCTGACGGAACCGTGGAACAGCGTCCCCTGACGGCCAATCGCACAGTGGGTAACCATTGGCTGGTAGAGAGTGGCCTTGAAGCGGGGGATCGCTTGATCACTGAGGGGCTGCAGTTCGTCAAGCCGGGCATGAAGGTCACCGTGATCGCCGCTCAAAACGTGGCGCCGGCGTTGGCCGGTGCCGTGGCTGGGGGGAAATGAGCATGTCCAAGTTCTTTATCGATCGGCCCATTTTTGCCTGGGTACTCGCATTGATTGTCATGCTGGCCGGCGGGCTGGCAATCCTCAAGCTGCCTGTCAACCAATACCCTGATATCGCTCCACCAGCGATCTCGATTCAGGTGACCTACCCAGGGGCATCGGCCCAGACTGTGCAAGACACCGTGGTCCAGGTCATCGAGCAACAGCTCAACGGCATCGACAACCTTCGCTACGTCAGCTCGGAAAGCAACTCCGACGGCACCATGGCGATCACGGTTACGTTCAACCAGGGGACGAACCCCGACATCGCCCAGGTTCAGGTTCAGAACAAGCTGAACCTGGCCACGCCACTGTTGCCGCAGGAAGTGCAGCAGCAGGGCATCAGGGTGACCAAAGCGGTCAAGAATTTCCTGATCGTCATTGGCGTTGTCTCCGAAGACGGCAGCATGTCCCGCGAAGACTTGGCCAACTACGTGGTTTCGAACATGCAGGATCCGCTGTCGCGCACTTCTGGCGTCGGCGACTTCCAGGTGTTTGGCGCGCAGTACTCCATGCGGATCTGGCTTGATCCTTCGAAGCTGGTCAGTTTCGGTCTGACGCCCGTCGATGTGAAAAGTGCGATACAAGCCCAAAACGTGCAAGTGTCGTCCGGTCAGATCGGCGGCCTGCCAGCACTGCCAGGCCAACAGCTCAATGCCACCATCATTGGCAAAACCCGCTTGCAGTCGGCGGATGAGTTCAAGGACATCCAACTCAAGGTCAACCCCGACGGCTCCGAAGTACGCCTGGACGATGTGGCCGAGGTCGCGCTGGGTGGCGAAACCTACAGCGTCAACGCCCAGTTCAACGGGATGCCGGCGTCCGGCATCGCCATCAAGCTCGCCCCCGGGGCTAACGCGCTGGATACCACCAAGGCGATCCACGACACCCTCAATCAACTGCAACCGTTTTTCCCTCGCGGCATGAAAGTGGTCTACCCCTACGACACCACGCCCGTCGTGCGCGACTCGATCCATGGCGTGTTCCATACCTTGGGCGAGGCGATCGTGTTGGTGTTCCTCGTTATGCTGCTGTTCCTGCAGAACATCCGCGCGACTATCATCACCACGCTGACCGTGCCCGTGGTACTGCTGGGTACGTTCGGCATCCTCGCGGTCGCCGGTTTCACCATCAACACGCTGTCGATGTTCGGCATGGTGTTGGCCATCGGCCTGCTGGTGGATGACGCCATCGTCGTGGTCGAGAACGTGGAGCGCGTTATGCGAGAGGAGCATTTGTCGGCGAAAGAAGCCACGATTCGCTCCATGAAACAAATCCAGGGCGCGCTCGTCGGCATCGCCATGGTGTTATCGGCGGTGCTGTTGCCGATGGCGTTCTTCGACGGTTCAACCGGCGTCATCTATCGCCAGTTTTCCCTCACCATCGTCTCGGCAATGGCCCTGTCGGTGCTTACCGCGCTGGTGTTCACGCCTGCCTTGTGCGCCACGATGCTCAAGCCGCATGACCCTTCACACGGGCTCGCACGGCTTGGCTTCTTCCGTGCATTCAATCGTGGATTTGATCGCGGCGTGCAACGCTACGAGCGTGGCGTCGCCGGGATGCTGCGGCACAAGGCGCCGGCATTTCTGGCTTACCTGCTGATCGTCGCGGGCATGGTCCTGCTGTTCAACCGCATCCCCACCGCGTTTCTGCCTGATGAAGACCAGGGCGTGATTTTCACTCAGGTGCAGACCCCGGCGGGGTCCAGTGCCGAGCGCACGCAGAAAGTACTCGACAGTGTGCGTCAGTACTTGCTCGCCACGCATGAGCAGGGCGGTGAGGCCAACGCGGTAGACGCCGTGTTTACCGTGAATGGATTCAACTTCGCGGGCCGTGGGCAAAGCTCGGGCATGGCTTTTGTGCTGCTCAAACCCTGGGGACAGCGCGGTCCTGAGGAGGCGGCGCTCGCGTTGGCCGCGCGCGCTCAAGCGAAATACAAAGGCATGCGCGATGCACTGGTATTCGCCGTGGTGCCGCCGGCTGTGCGCGAGCTGGGCAATGCATCAGGCTTCGATTTATTCCTGCAAGACCAGGCCGGTGTCGGCCACGAGGTGCTGGTGCAGGCGCGCAATCAGTTCTTGCGTCTGGCCTACGAAAGCAAAGTACTGGCAGCGGTGCGGCTCAACGGCCTGAGCGATGAGCCGCAGTATCGGTTGAAGATTGATGACCGGCGGGCGAGGGCGCAGGGGGTTTCACAGACAGACATCAACACCACCCTGTCCGTGGCCTTCGGAGGCAACTACGTCAATGATTTCATCGACCGTGGCCGAGTCAAAAAAGTGTTTGTGCAGGGCCAGGCCAGCGCACGCATGTCCCCAGAAGATCTGGACAAATGGTACGTGCGCAACGCCGCCGGAAAAATGGTGCCGTTCTCCGCTTTCGCCTCTGGCGAGTGGGTCTTCGGTTCTCCCAAGCTGGCGCGGTACAACGGCGTACCGGCGGAGGAAATACTGGGTAGCCCCGCACCGGGTTACAGCACGGGTGATGCCATGGCTGAAGCACAAGCCATCGCGGCTCAGTTGCCGCCCGGGGTCGCGCTGGCGTGGACGGGTTTGTCGTATGAAGAAAAGCTATCCGGTTCTCAAGCGCCGATCATGTACGCACTTTCGCTGCTGGTAGTGTTCCTCTGTCTCGCGGCCCTTTACGAAAGCTGGTCTATCCCGTTAGCCGTGATGCTGGTGGTGCCGTTGGGTGTTGTCGGTGCATTGCTCGCCACCGTATTGCGCGGTCTGTCCAATGACGTGTTCTTCCAGGTGGGCCTGCTGACAACGGTAGGGCTGGCGGCGAAGAACGCCATCCTTATTGTGGAGTTCGCCAAGGAATTGCATGAGCAGGGTATGAGCTATACGCAAGCGGCGATTGAAGCGGCACGCCTGCGTTTGCGCCCGATTGTCATGACATCCCTAGCGTTTATCCTCGGGGTTGTGCCGTTGGCCATCTCTACCGGTGCAGGCTCTGGCAGTCAGCACGCCATCGGCACAGGCGTGATCGGCGGCATGCTGACCGCCACCGTCCTGGCCGTCTTCTGGGTGCCGCTCTTTTATGTGTCGGTGTCCTCACTCTTCGCACGTCGATCGTCCGCCGCTCCGGTCGTGCCTGCTCGTAAGGAGGTCATTTCATGATCAAGCCTTTCAGCTTTCTAATACTTGGTTCGCTGCTGTTCAGTGGTTGCTCCCTGATTCCAGCGTATGAGCAGCCACAGGCACCCGTGCCGGACAGTTACCCCTTGGCACCATTATCTAGTGATAAGAGTGCGGCAGTGCTTGATTGGCGTAAGTTCTTTCACGATCCGGTGCTGCATCGCTTGATCGAGACCGCATTGGCCAATAACCGGGATATCAGGGTGGCCACATTGAATGTCGAGTCCTATCAGGCGCGTTATCGCATTCGCCGCGCGGACCTGTTGCCTGAGGTCTCGGCAGCAGGAAGCGGTAGTCGTCAGCGTGTCCCGGCAGATCTGGCACCTGATGATAAAGCCACGATCGAGAGTCAGTACTCTGTCGGGCTGAACGTAAGCTATGAACTGGACCTGTTCGGCCGTGTGCGTAGTCTCGATCAAGAAGCATTGCAGCGTTATCTTGCCAGCGAACAGGCTCAGCGCTCAGCCCACATCGGGCTGGTTGCGAGCGTTGCGAGCGCCTGGCTCACCTTGCAAGCTGACCAGGCACTGGAGCGATTGACCAGCGACACTCTCGATACCTATGAAAACAGCTACCAGATGACACGTCGCAGCGCTGAAGTGGGTACTGTTTCAGATTTGGCGTTAAGCCAGTCACAAACCCTCGTACAAAGCGCTCGCGGCTCGATAGCCCGTTATCGCCGGCAGGTCGCCGAAGACCGCAACCTATTGGCGTTATTAATCGGGGGTGAAATCCCGGCAGATTTGGTTGCCGGTGACTGGGAGCGGCAATCCTTGCGTGAGGTTCCCGTCGGGTTACCGTCAGATTTGCTCAATCGTCGACCCGACATACTGGAAGCCGAATTTCTGCTGAAAGCTGCCAATGCGAATATCGGCGCAGCCCGGGCTGCGTTCTTCCCCCGAATCAGCCTGACGGCGGGCGCCGGCTCCTCCAGCGAGGCATTGTCAGGGCTATTCAACGGAGGGTCGGGAGCCTGGAGCTTTTTTCCACAGATCAACCTACCGATCTTTAATGCCGGCAGCTTGCAGGCTAGTCTGGATGTCTCTCAAATCGAGAAAGATATTCAAGTGACGCGTTATGAAAAGGCCATCCAGTCAGCCTTTAGAGAAGTCAGTGATGGACTGGCCGCAACCGAGACCTTTGGGCAGCAGATTGAGGCGCAACAAGGGCTGGTCAGCGCGAGCGCCAAATACTATCGGCTGGCGCAAAGTCGCTACCTGACAGGCATCGACAGCTCTTTGACTCTTTTAGACGCGCAACGGACGCTGTTCGCTGCACAGCAAGCGTTGATCAGTGATCAGTTGGCTGAGCGAGTAGCGACCATCGATTTGTTCAAGGCGTTGGGAGGCGGATGGGAAGGCTGATCTCCTTCGGATAATCCACTCTCACTATTATGGACAAAGCGCTGACGCTCAGTCAGCGCTGAGTTAAACCTCGAAGTTCAGGTTAATTGGATGCCTTGGATGGATGCACCAAGTTGTAACAATACAGCCGCTGCATAGGCAGCGGCTTGAATGAATGTTGGCAATCCAGCTTTGATGAGGAACAGTCATGGCCAATGCAGCAGCATCAATTCGTGTACCCGCTTCAGCGGAAAACGTCTGGGATTTGGTAGGAGGATTCAATTCGTTGCCTGACTGGATGTCAGGCGTGACAACCAGCGAACTTAGCGAGGGCGGGCGCTTGCGCAGCATCTGTCTAGAAAGTGGTGAAGTCAGCGTTGAGCGACTCGAATACTTCGACAACCTAGGGTGCACTTATAGCTATTCCATTACCAGAGGGGCGTTCCCGGTTACCGATTATTTTTCGATTTTTACCGTGCTACCTGATGGTGAAAATGCGTCGATTGTTGAGTGGTCCGCAGAGTTCACCGCCAATGGTGTTAGTACCCAAGAAGCCGAGGCGATTTTCCTGGGTTTCTATGAAGACTCTCTCGGATCACTCAAAGCCAAATTTGTATGAGCAGTAGCAAGTGCGCACTCACGTTTCGTGCATCCAAGTTGGCACTCACGATCAGCTAACTGCATTTGTCGCAGCAGCTCTCGGAGGGTCTAAATGGAAGAGACTCACTTCGAAGACTACGGGACGCCCAAGCTGCTCTGAGTCAATACACGCTGATAGCAGATGATTAGTGCGATCTCACCGCAGGAGTAACACCTTGCTCCTGATAGGGGTATCTGTATAAGGGAAGCAGGTGCAGCAGATCTAAAAGTAGTTTTAAAGGCGGCATGATGGAAATTTGAGGACATTTTTTGCAAATACGGCAACTCATGGGCGTTGACATCTAAAACAATTGCTTTCAAGACATATGGCGGCGAAGCGGTTTATGTAAATGGGTGGGTCATTGTGTGAAGTGCAGAGCGGCAGTGTGGCGGCTTGATGGGGGATCGATCATTTCAGCGCACTGGCCATTAACCGACTTGAAAGGCATCCCGCGTAGCCGTAGGCGCATTCATTCCAGGTAGCCTGACCGAAGTGCTCAGCCTTTTTGAGCGGGCAGCGGGTGCGCCCACCAATGGTGAGAAAATCACCCATCCAGAGTGGAGAATCCTCGCTGAATCCCGAATAGATGGCAGGCCGCTGCTTGCAGTAATCGTCGGGCGTAGAGGCTTGCATGTTGTATACATGCATGCCGATGGACGGCGAATCTTACTGACCCATTTTCTGGAAGCTTGTCACTCAGTTGCTCTGACCGAGTGAGTGAGTGAAACCGATTGAGAGCGTGCAGATCGCACTGGTGGATCAGATCGAGCAACCGATTTACACCGCGACTCAAGTGCTAGGCATGCACGAGGCTTTCGCTCAAGTTATACATCGTACCAGGTGCTGGTTACGCGATTCTTGCCCAGCAACACGACATTGCCTGCTAGCGGGATCGGTCGTGAAATTGCGGAAATCACGAATGCTCAGCTTGGATAGGCGCACGTGATTTCCTCTTTCATACGAATTGGCCGCCCGCTTTGCGGGGCTCGGCCTCATGGCGAGACGCCATGGCCGGAAATCTTAATAGAGGGCGCAAAACCACGCGAACCGAGTCCAACCGTTCCATCAACGGTGAAACATATTTACTCGCGACACCTCATCCGGCCCTTAGGGATTTTCAGCCACTGTCAACACTTGCGCTTGGGGAATAGCTGATGAGGTGAACGGCCGGCCTGTCGCCAACTCCCCAAAGGAATCTGCCGTGTCGATGTAGCGCATGGCTGACTTCATGTCCTTCCAGCCGACGTACGTCATCAGCGCTTTGATATCCCAGCCATTGGCCGCGGCCCAGGTGGCGAAGCCGCGACGCAGTGAGTGACTGGTGTACAGATCGCCAGACATCCCTGCGCGATTAAAAATTCGCCGCAGCAGTGGAATCAGGCTGTTGGCGTTAAAGCCGTCTTCCGCCAGATGCCCCCAACGATCAAGCTTCCTGAAGACTGGGCCCTGCGCAATGCCGGCGACCGTAATCCAGTTCACATAAGCCTGAACGGGGCAGAGCTTTTTCAGCGCGGGCGTGCGAAACGTCGTGCCAAGGTGCTGACGATCGCTTTTGCTGTGCGGCAGGTAGAAGGTAATGCCCACCCCGGCTTGCGCCTGGGTGTGTTCGACCTGCAAGCGCGACAGTTCGTCGCCGCGAAAGCCCCGCCAGAAGCCAATCAGCACCAAGGCAATGTCCCGCCGGCTGCGCAGCAGGGCGGCCAGGTCCTGGCGGGCGGACGCTAGCTCCGCCTCACGTTCCAGCCACTGAACGGCTTGTTCCAGGTGCTGCAGGAGCAGGGGCGTCGCCTGCTTTTCCTGGGTCGGATGCAAGGTGCGGATGCCCTTGATCATCTGGCGCACGGCGGGTGTCTTGGTGGGGTCAGGGAAGCCCTGTGTGATGTGCCATTGGGCGAGGGCCGCCAAACGTTGCTTCAGCGTGCTGATGGCGTGCTGGTCGGCGTACTCGGCGAGGTAACGCACGACGCCATCGCCAGTCGCCGGCAGAAACCCGCCCCAGGTCACTTCGAAATGCTCCACCGCCGCACGGTAGCTGCGCCGGGTATTTCCCCGGATACCGGCCTGTAGGTAGCGATCCGCCTTGCTCATCTCGACCCCTATACGCCGAACGTACCTTTTCCGGCACTGGAAAAAGCAACAAACAGCTCTATGATGCGATAACGCTCGATTATTTGATCATAAAAACTCAATTTTTGTGATTGATTTTTTATCTTAATGTAATATGTAAATACACATTACGTTTACACTACGAAATCGTAGGAGATGACATGGCACGGGGCGGTATTAACAGGGCAATCGTCCAGATAGCACGGGATGCGCTGATCGCTCGAGGTGTAAATCCCAGCATCAACGCTGTGCGGGTCGAGCTTGGAAATACTGGCTCTATGACGACCATTGCCCGATATCTAGGTGAACTCGGTAAAGGAGATGCTCTTCCGATGGGGCGCCGAGAACGCTTGAGTGATGAACTCAGCGGTCTGATTGGTCAGGTGTTGGATCGCCTGCTTGAAGAGGGCGCCGAAGAAGTGGCCGAAGCCCGAGCTGAGCTCGATCAGTACCGAGCGTCAGTCAATGAGCAACTTGTGCAAACGCAAGCCGCTTTGGCGGAATTGCAACGCCAGCACGATAACCTTCAGGAAGCGCTCGACATCCAGGCCGGAGAGCTGAGTACGTGCCAAAGCAGTTTGCAGTCCGAGCTCACTCGCAACGCTCGCCTGAGCCAAAGCTGCGCTGACCTAGAAGTACGGGTACATGAGAAAGACGAGCAGGTTCGTTCCCTGGAAGAAAAGCACCTTCACTCCCGCGAGGCGCTGGAACATTACCGCAACGCGGTCAAGGAGCAGCGTGACCAGGAGCAGCAGCGACACGAAGGGCAGGTGCAGCAAGTTCAGGTTGAACTGCGACAGCTGCAGCAAACGTTGATGCTCAAGCAAGATGAACTGACTCGACTCAACAGAGATAACGAGCGCTTATTAAGTGAGGCTCGACAGCAGGCCAAGGCGGCGGCGACGCATGAAGACGCGGCGCTTCGTTTGAGCGGTGAGATTGGCGCCATGAAGACAGCAGTTGCCAAGGCAGACGGGGCGAAAGAAGCGCTTCAGGAGCAGCTAGGCATATCGCGTGCCGAATCCAAGCGGCTAGAGGAGGGTTTGGCGCAGGCGAGCTCGCAACTGGCGGAAGTCACGAGGTTGTCGGAGCAATATTCTGTAGAGCTCACTCAGCTTCGACACACCACGAATCATCCTGAAACCGACAACGAAAGCATCGCAAAATAAGACCAAGGGAGAGTTCGATTGAGCAAGTTTGACGTGGCGTGCAGCGGTTCCGTTGGAAACACTCTTGACCTCAAGTATGCGCATGAGCGCCTAAGTCGGATGGTTTTTTCGAACGATTGTTCGGGCCTACTGAAGCGTATTGGTCGAGTCGCGTCACGCGTGAAGAAAGTGACGCTCGAAATGAGCAGAGAGGGCCTTGGTGCGTAGCGGGGCTATATTTTAGTGGACGTTTTGACCTGCGGCCTTTGAGAGGGGTGGCCGCCTAGATAACGGGTCGCTTTAATCCCTACTAAGGAGTTTTTACGCAGTGAAAGAAGGTTGCATGCTCGTTCCCGCCCTTATCGGCTCGTCATCAGTATGATGTTCCGGGTCGTGCAAAGCGGAATGTTCAATCTGATTGGGTGGAATTACAACTTCTGGCATGCGCTGTACCGCTTTACCTTTCCATTCGTGATCAGATATCTCTCATTCGCACTCAGCAAAGTACAGAGGGTGCCCCAGCCTCAGATCTGAAGCAGATCCAGAGCATCCGTTGGTACACCTGGCCGTCGGAATTTGTGCGTGTGCTGTGGCGATCATTTGCGCGCGACTTTAAAGAAGGGTCTGCTGCCCCCGTTTTGTTGGCGTTGCCTATATTCTTCTGGGCTCGATTGGAAAAGAAAAGTCAGTCGACGCAGCCACCAATGGAATCCCGATCACCTTACTACTGCGCAATTGCATGGCCGTTTTGTGCCTGTCGCGACCGGCTGAAAACGACCGATTCTGTTGAAAAAGTCGTTCTGCCCAAACTGGCTGGTCATTGACTGATGAAAAGCCTCTTTTGCACGCTGCTATGTGAAATCCGAGTCCGGAGGCCACTGCCAAAAGTAAGATTTCACTCTGGGACGCGTACTTTTCTGCTGGGGAGACCATGGCCGAGTTTTTCAACAGAATCGACCCATTATAGATAGTCCGTCTCACCTTCATCGATAATGGTAACGGTTGGCAGGTAGCTGTCAGCGAGGGTGGAACATGCACCTGTAGACTACGAATAAAACGACCCAAACGCATGACGTTTGCAGCTTTAGTTCCGAGTCTACAGGTGCGCTTGCGCTCGATAACGAATACTCAGGGTTCGCCGTCGCACCGGCTCACTATATTGCCTTCGCTGAACGCAAGCATGCATGTCCCTAGCAGCTATTTTATCGCTTGCGGAGGTTCACGTGACAGCGTCCTTGAGTCAGCAATTCACAGCCTATGTCGGCATTGATTGGGCAGATACCAAACATGATATTTGCCTACAGGCTGGGGATGACAATCATCGTCAGTTCGACTGTATTCCGCACCAGGTTGATCGCATTGACGAGTGGGCCAAGGCATTGCACCTGCGCTTCGGTGGCCCTATCGCTGTAGCTCTGGAGTTGGCCAAAGGGCCTATTGTGTCGGCTCTCCTTAAGTATGACTTTTTCGTGCTGTTCCCGATCAATCCCTCGACGCTTGCCAAATATCGCGTGGCGTTCAAGCCGAGTCGCGCCAAGGATGATCCCACCGATGCGGAGTTAGCACTCGATCTACTGCTTCGCCATCCTGAACGGTTCACCGCGCTCAGGCCGCAGAGTGTGGCAATGCGTTCGCTGCTTAGCCTGATCGAACAGCGTCGGGATCTGGTCAACGACAAGACGCGTTTTACCAACCGTTTATGCAACACCCTCAAGCAGTATTACCCGCAGGCACTGGACTGGTTTGAGCAGCGAGACACTCAGTTGTTTTGCGATTTTCTCACTAGCTGGCCGACACTCTTGTCAGCCAAACGGGCGCGTAAAACCACGCTTGAGGCGTTCTTTTATGCCCATAACGGGCGTCGCGCCACATTGATCGAGGCGCGTTTGGCATCGATCCGTGCGGCATCTGCGCTCACCGAAGATGCCGGCATTATCGAGCCTTGCCGCTTGCACGTCCTCGCGTTGGTGGAGCAGCTGCGCACCGTCCTCACGGTGATCGATCGCTTCGATAAGGAAATCGAGCGGGTCGCTTCTGCACTACCGGATTACACATTGTTTAGGAATTTGCCGGGCGCATGCCAGCATCTGGCGCCACGCTTACTCGCAGCCTTCGGAGAGCAACGTGAGCGTTTCCATGGCGCGGACGAGCTGCAAAAGTACTCCGGCATTGCCCCGGTGACGGAACGGAGTGGTAAGAAGAGCTGGGTGCATTGGCGCTGGCAATGTCCAACGTTCCTTCGTCAGACCTTCGTGGAATGGGCGGGTCAGACCATCAATAAATCCTTTTGGGCTGGAGCTTTCTACCGGCAGCAACGCGCCAAAGGGAGCACCTACCAGGCTGCTGTACGCGCACTCGCGTTTAAGTGGATTCGGATTCTGTATCGGTGCTGGCAGACCAGGACGCTCTACGATGAAACCACCTATTTGAATGCCTTGAGGAAGCGTGGTTCACCGCTGCTGAAGAACCTCGATTTAGGTTGACTGACTTCCTCAGGGCGTGAAGCTGCCCTTCGGGAATGGCTGCTTATGGTTGATTTCCTGCTTGTCGCGAAGTCCTGAAAAATCGACCTTTGGCTGGCAGCAAAGGTCGTCCGATAGCGGGCTATGAACGCGGAAATGTCGCAGTATGATCTCCCCCGTTTTTGTTTCTGCAAATCATCGAGATTTCAGGCGTTTTTGAAAAACGCCTTTGTCGTTTCGTACACGCGCACGATCACGAGGAAGCCTTTAACCAATACTCGTAAGCTATGAAAGGCGGCTAAGCGCCTGCCGTGGACTCAGATCTCCGGTTGCTCCTCATGCTTAGCAACGACGACATACGTACAGAAGGTCCTCGGTCAGGGTGGACGGTTTGGCATGAAATGTCGGTTTTTCGGCTTATACGGTTAAATCCTCAGGACTAGGATGTATTGCCTACAGCGTGCGGAACTCTGATGCGTTGTCCTTTGTTCGCTCTTTCACAACCGGACTTGACGGAATTTGAAAGCGCTCTAGAGGCCAACCCTGTCGTTGTAACTGTCCATTAGGACTCGCATGGCCTGAGTTCTATTTCCCCAAGCTCAACATACAATCAGGAGCAACTATGAATATTGAAGTAAAAAACAAATCTATCGTACTTAAAGCTTTCGATGCTTTATTTAATCAACGTGACTACGATGCAGCCGAGGAGTATTGGTCTGCGGACTATATTCAGCACAGTGCGCTTATCCCTCCAGGACGGCAGGGTTTATTTGACTTGATCAAAAGTCTGCCCAATACACTGATGTATGAACCCAGCGTCATAATGGCAGAGGAAGACAAAGTGATGGTTCATGGCCGTTTCTCTGGAAACGGTAGTCCGACTGCGCTCATCGCAGTAGACATCGTGCGTCTCGAAAATGGCATTCTGGTCGAACACTGGGACGTGCTCCAGGACGAGGCGACCACAGTCAGTTCTGCCAGCGGCCTACCGATGTTCGGCGCACGTTTCCCGGATTCAATTGAGTAAAAGGGCGGGCTGCGACGATCCAATTATGGCCTCTGAGATTAAATGGCGCTTCGGGGCGGGCATATGTCCGCCCCGGCTGCGCCAACGAGGTTTCATACTCGATAGTTCAATATCGAGGTATTTCACAAGCATGAGTCGTCACACGATCCGTTTCAGGGGAGTTTGAGTCCCGCTCTTTGCCACATCCAGCAACTGATGCAGGCGCAATGCATCGTCGAACGTCGCCGCCGCATGGGTGCCTTCGGCAACATCCTGCGCATACACGTGATAAAGCTCTGCCAGTTCAAGCACGGCTGACGGCAATGAGGAGGCCGGCAGGCGCTGATAATTCTCAGGCACGGGCAACACTTCCAGCGTCAGGTTATCGCCATGCGCGCCCTCGACGACATAGTCGTCGCCGACATCGCCAAACGCCGAGCGGTTGCTGATTTTCAGGTCGCCCTGGTCGCCGGTGATGTCGATCTGTACGCCCGAGCCGTTGCGTTTGCCGCCTTCGATGTGGATCGAAATGACGCCGCCGTCTTCGAGCATGCCGCTGAGGACGAGTTGGTCGGGGGCGGTGCTGTCGAGCACTTCGCCGGTTTCCTTGATCGTCACTTTCGGGAACTGGTTGACCATCAGCCCCGAGACGCTCACTGGCCAGCCGGTGGCGGTGAAGAGCATGTCGAGGAAGTGTCCAGCGTAGATGGCAATGACGCTGGAGAAGTTTTCCTCGGGGGCGGTCCAGCGCAGGGCGTTGGGGCGCAGGGCCTGGAAGTAATTCATGCTGACGTGCATCCGCACGGAGCGCACCTTGCCGACGTAGCCTTGTTGCAGCAGGTCTTGCAGGTAGCGGTTGTGCGGCGCGTGGCGGCGTTGCAGGCCGACGATGTGGCGCACGCCGGCGTCCTTGGCCAGGTGCAGCAATTGTTCGGAGTCTGCGGTGGTGGTGGTCAGCGGCCATTCGCAGTAGACGTCTTTGCCGGCGGCGATGGCGGCGCGCACGGTTTTTTCGTGTTGCGGGGCGGTGTTGAGCACCACGACCAGGTCGACTTCGGGGTTATTGACCAACGCGTCGACCGAGTCGGCGACCTGGCTGATGGCGTATTCGCTGGCCGCGGCCTCGGCGCGTTCACGGCGTTCGCTGTACACCGCTTGCAGGTGATATTGCGGCAGCAGGTTCAGCACGCGCAGATGGCCGTGGCGAGCCCAGTTGCCAACGCCGATGATGCCGACGCGAATAGGGGAGTGTGCAGTTGTCATGGGAATGTCCTCGTAGGGTTTGGCTGACGAGGTGAAGTCTAGGGAGCGCAGCCCCGCGGAAAAACCGGCCAAAGGGCCGAACACTGCGGACAGGAAAGGCACTAATGGCTGCCCGTCGGTTCGATTGCGGAACGATTGATCCGCAGTGATCGGAGCCGCGCACCATTTTTCCGCAGGGCTCGGATACCTAGCATGGCGCCACTCATTACTGTGGAGCTTTGCCATGAACGATCTGTCTGCATCACCGGCCACCGCGGCGCTCGCGCCAGCGCAGCCGTCCTCCTGGCGCGACTGGCTGTCGGTGTACGCGGTGGCCCTGGGCGCTTTTGCCTTTGTCACCACCGAATACCTGCCGGTCGGTGTCCTGCCGCAAATTGCCAATAGCCTGAGCATCACCGATGGGGTGGCCGGGTTGATGGTCACCGTGCCGGGCATGGTGGCGGCGGTGTCGGCGCCGGCGATCATGCTTGGCGCGGGGCGAATGAACCGGCGACATTTGTTGCTGCTGCTAACCCTGTTGCTGGTGGCTTCCAACGTCGTCTCGGCGTTGGCGCCGTCATTGCCGGTCATGTTGTTGGGGCGCGGGCTTCTCGGTGTTGCTTTAGGGGGCTTTTGGGCTGTGGCCATTGCGGCGGCGGGGCGGTTGGTCAGCCAGTCGAAGGCAGCGAAGGCCACTGCTTTGATCTTCGCCGGGATCACCCTGGCAACGGTATTCGGAGTGCCGTTCGGGACGTTTGTCAGCACGTTGTTTTCATGGCGGATGTCGTTTGCCGTGACCGCAGGGCTCGCGTTGCTGGCGCTAATTGCGCAAGCGTTGACCTTGCCGTCAYTGCCTTCCAGTGAAGGCTTGAAGTGGCGCGCGCTCGTGGCATTTTTGTCACGCAGCAATGCCCGCCGCAGCATGTTGCTACTGGGCACAGTGGTCGCCGCGCATTTCACGGCGTACACCTACATTGCGCCGTTCCTTGGGCATGACGCTGGTTTCTCGCCGAGTGTGATCACTGCGATTCTGTTGGGCTTCGGTCTGGTCGGCATGTTGGCGATCTTCGCCATGGCCGGGAGCATCACCACGCACCTGCGTGCGTCGCTGGGCGCCGTGGTGTTGCTGATGGTGATTGCGCAACTGGCCTTGCCCGGATTACAGGGTTGGGGCGTGACGTTGGCGGTGCTGGTGTGGGGTGTTGCCTACGGCGCGATTCCGCTGGGCGTGAGCAGTTGGATGCAACTGACGTCGCCGCAATTGCCGGAAGCCAGTTCCGCCATGTTGGTGACCACGTTTCAGGTGGCGATTGCTTCGGGTTCGTTGTTTGGCGGCTTGATGGTTGATCACGCCGGCGTGTCTTCGGCGTTGTGGCTGGGCGCGGCGATTGGTGTGCTCGGCTTGGCGGTGATGCTCAGTTTCGGCATCAGCAAGGCCCCAATTGCCGAGGCCCTGCAACGCTAGACCTTGAGAATGTTGTCTTTGAAAAAGTCGATCAACACTCGCAACCTCGGTGCCGTCTGCTTCGACGCAGGCCAGAGCATCCACAGGTTGCCGGTGTGGTCGGTGTAGTCCTCCAGCACCACCTTCAGCCTGCCGTCGGCCAATGGCTGACGGATTGAAAAATCCGGCAGGCAGGCAATCCCCACTCCATCGATCGCCAGGTACGTCAGCGGGTCCATCGTGGTGCAGGTCAACGCCCGCGTCAGGTTCGGCTCGATGTGCGTATCGTCGACGCGCAGCGGCCAACGCTCGATCATCCCGGTGGCCGGAAACTTGTGCAGCAGGCACACGTGGTGGATCAAATCGTCCGGGTGCGCCGGGTCGCCATGGCGCTCCAGATACGCCGGCGACGCCACCAACTGCAATTGATACCCCCCCAGCTTGCGCGCCATCAGCCGCGAATCCTGCGGCGCGCCCGTGCGGATCACCGCGTCGAAACCTTCCTCGATCACGTCCACCATGCGGTCGGACATGTCCACGTCCAGCTCGATGTCCGGGTAGGCCCGCATGAACCCGGCCAGTACCGGCATGATCAACACGTTCTGGATCGGCACGCTGATGCGCACCTTGCCGCGCGGGGTGGCGGACAATTCCAGCAGTTCCATTTCTGCCGCTTCCACTTCACTGAGAATGCGCTTGCAGCGGTCCAGGAACAGTTCGCCTTCGGTGGTCAGGGTGACGCTGCGGGTGCTGGGATGAAACAGCCGCACACCCAGGCGCTCCTCCATGCGCGCCACGCTCTTGCCGACGGCGGAGGAGGAGATCTCCAACAGGCGACCGGCTTCGGTAAAGCTGCGGGTTTCGGCCACATGAATGAAGGCCGTGATGCCGCTGAGGCTGTCCATCATTTGAGGTGAGCTCGGTGCTGGGAGAGGGTTAAGGCAGAGTAGAGGCGGGCGGGGGAATTGGGAAGGGAAGTAGTAGGGAGCGAGGCGTTGACGTTGGCCGCGTTTTTAATACGACCTCTCGAATGCTGAACTAAGATCAACAGCCAGTACCGTAGGTCGCTAGTGGGAGTTGCCGGTTGGCTTCGTCCCTTTGCAGTGCTCCTCTACCATCGAAAAGGAATGGGAATGAAACTCACCACGCTAGCTTCTCGCGCCGTCTTTGCAGTAACGCTGGCTATCGGCGGAGGACTTTTCGCAGTCGAGCCGGTTCAGGCCGCAGCGCCTATGCAACACAAGCAAGTCCCGGGCTTCTATCGCATGATGATGGGCGATTTCGAGGTCACCGCACTCTTCGATGGCGGCATCAGTATTGATTCATCGCTACTCAGCGGCGACCCGGCCCTCATTCAGTCGCTGCTGCTGCGAACGTTTTTCGATGATCCGCAAAAGGTGTCCGGTTCGGTAACGGGCTATCTCATCAATACAGGTTCAAAACTCATCCTCATCGACACGGGCACCGGAGGCCATTGGGGAGGGCCGTCACTTGGCAAGCTCACTGACAACCTAAAGGCTGCTGGCTACAAACCCGCACAAATCGACCTGGTGTTGCTGACCCATATGCACGCCGACCACATTGGCGGAATCTACGACGCCAAAGGCCAACGCGTGTTCTCGAAGGCACAGCTTTCCATGATGAAGACCGAGAGTGACTTCTGGCTGTCGAAAGACATTGCGGAAAAAGCGCCAGAGGGCGCAAAAATATTTTTCCAGATTGCCCAGGCTGCCGCTGCGCCTTATCTGGCGGCTGGCAAATGGAAGCCATTGCAGGGCATGGATGAAATCGTGTCGGGCATTACTCCCGTTGCCATCCCGGGGCATACGCCAGGGCACGTGGGTTACAGGGTTTCGTCGAAGGGCCAATCGCTGCTGATCTGGGGCGACGTTGCCCACGTCGTCTCTGTGCAAATGCCACATCCCGAAGTGGGTATCGCGTTCGACGCTGACGGACCGACCGCAATCAAGACCCGCGAAGACCTTTTCGTGAAGTTGGCAGAGGACAAAACCCTGGTTGGTGGTGCTCATATGCCCTTCCCTGGCTTTGGGCGCCTGCGCAAGGAAGACACAGGCTATTCATGGGTGCCGGTAACCTTCATGAACCTGAACTGATGGCCCAATCGACAAGGGATAAAGCCACCTGCAGATGATCATTCAAACCAAGGGTGATCACTGTGCAGAAAGTTGCCTTAATGCTGGCTGCACTCTCTGCAGAGTATGCCAATCCTGCAGCCAGTGAGATGTCCCGAAACGTCGGTATTTCGACCCATCTGCTTCTTAGCTCGCGCCTAGCATAGATCCTGAATTCACAGCACGGGCAACCCGCCCGTCTACCCGAAATCAGGAGAAGGCATGAGCACTATCGAACACGTCATTCTTGTACACGGTGCCTGGGCCGACAGCACCAGCTGGAACAAATCGCGCGCCTTGATCGAAGCCGCCGGCCTGAGTACGACCACGGTCAACCTGCCGCTGACGTCACTGGCAGCAGATGCCGACGTCGTGTCCCAGGCCATCGCCGCCGCTCCAGGACCGGTGTTGCTGGTAGGCCATTCCTATGGCGGTGCGGTCATCAGCGAGGCAGGTGTTCACGCCAAGGTGGCGGGCCTCGTCTATATCAACGCCTTTACCCCTGACATTGGCGAATCAGCTTTGGGGCTGACCGCATTGGCCGAGCCGTCGCTGATGAGTGCCGAGATCCGCATAGATCAGGCGGGTTCGTCGAGCCTCACTTACGAGGGTGTCCATGAAGGCTTTGCTCAGGATGTGAGTGCGCAGGAGAAGCGTCAGCTGTTTGAAAACCAGCGTCCGACCGCTGTAGCGGCACTCACCGCACCACTCACTCAAGCCGCCTGGCAGGACAAGCCCAGCTGGTATCTGGTGGCGACCCTTGATAACGCCATAGCACCGGCACTTCAAGAGCTGATGGTGAAGAAGATTGGCGCCGTCAGCGACCATGTCGATGCGGGCCATTGCTCAATGATTTCCAAACCTGCAGCTGTCGCCGACCTGGTCATTCGCGCCGCCAAGTAACCGATATTTTCCCTCCATTGTTCACGCTTTGCATTTCTGTAATCTCAGAGGACTCACCCATGAAACTCACTCAAAACACCATCTTCATTACCGGCGGCGGCTCTGGCATCGGCCGTGGGCTGGCCGAAGCACTGCACAAACTGGGAAACCAGGTAATTATCTCAGGTCGGCGCAAGGGCCATCTGGAAGCCGTCGTTGCAGCCAACCCGGGCATGCACGCGGTCGAACTGGATATCACCGATCCAGCCAGTATTACCGCGGTCGCGAAACAGTTGATCAACGAATTCCCGCAGCTCAATGTGCTGATCAATAACGCCGGGATCATGTTGCCGGACACTGCCGCCGGCCAAGTGGATGACGAATTGCTGGCGTCGACCATTACCACCAATCTGATGGGCCCCATCCGCATGACTTCGGCGCTGATCGAGCACCTCAAGAAGGCCGATGACGCCTATGTGGCGTACACCTCTTCAGTACTCGGTTTCGTGCCCATGGCGCTGACGGCGGTGTACAGCGCCACCAAGGCCGCGCTGCATTCTTATGCACTGTCTCAGCGCTTCATGCTGCGCGATACCTCGGTCAAGGTGCTGGAAATCGCGCCGCCATGGGTACGTACTGAGCTGATGGATAGCTCCGAAGCGGAACTTGCGATGCCATTGGATGAGTTTATTGCCGAGACGATAGCGGTGCTGGGCACGGACGCGGTGGAAATTCTGGTCGAGCGGGCCAAGCCATTGCGCGCTAATGCGGGGGCGGATGAACACGCCTTGGTCACTGAGTTCAATGCTCAGCTATTGGCACTCTACGCCCAGTGAGCACCCTACGGCGCTTGCATGAGTGCGGGCGCCGTTATCCGGACATCGACAGTTCGATCATCCATGATCGCCAGCATTACAGCCAAAAAGTCCGAAGTGATGGGAAACGCGGCCCATTTATTCACTCCGGAAAATCACCTTTACTGATGCCAAGCGCCCCAACCCCGAAAGCCCACATGGCTATCGACCCGGGCGGATATCCAATGGCTCTACACATACACTTCAATCGAGGCAACCATGTCCAAACTTCATTCCCCAGTTAAAGTCGGGCGGTTCACCTTCGCCCACCGCATTGTATTGGCACCGCTGACCCGCATGCGTGCCGAAGATGGCGCTCGTCCTGGCGCCCTGATGGCCGAGTACTACGCCCAGCGCACCTCCGAAGGCGGTTTCCTGATCGGTGAAGCCACCATCGCCGCGCCAAACGGCAACGGCTATCTCGGCGCACCAGGCCTATTCGACGACAGCCAGATCGTGGGCTGGAAACACGTCACTGACGCCGTGCACGCCAAAGGCGGCAAGATTTTCCTGCAGCTTTATCATGCGGGTCGCCAATCCAATGTCGACGTGCAGCCTGCAAACAGCATCCCCGTCGGCCCATCGGAAATCCTGCACGGCGGCGTGGCTTACACCACCGAAGGTTGGGTACCCAATACCCCGAACCGCGCCCTGAGCATCGAAGAGATCGCAGGCCTGGTAGAAAACTTCCGCAGCGCTGCCGAGCGCGGCGTGAAAGCCGGTTTTGACGGCGTGGAACTGCATGGCGCCAACGGCTATTTGATCGACCAGTTCCTGCAGGACAACAGCAACAAGCGCACCGACATTTACGGCGGCTCGTTCGAGAACCGCGCACGCTTCCTGCTGGAAGTGACCAATGCGCTGATTTCGGTGTGGGGCAGTGATCGCGTGGCGGTACGTGTCGGCCCGAGCGGCACCTGGGGTGACATGGGCGACAGCGATCCGGAAGGCCTGTTTACCTACGTAGCGCAGCAACTGGCGCCGCTGAACCTGGCTTACCTGCACCTGATCGAGCCGCGCATCCTGGGCAACATCGAGGACGAGAATGCCGACCCTGCGCCGGTCGCAGCCCAACTGATGCGCAAACACTACAAAGGCGTGATCATTGCTGCCGGTGGCTTTAACGGCGAATCCGCCGAGGCCATCATTCAGGCTGGCGACGCCGATCTGGTGGCCTTCGGTCGCCACTTCATCGCCAACCCGGACTTGCCGGAGCGCCTGCGTCACAATCTGCCACTGAACGCTTATGACCGTCCGACCTTTTTTGGTGGTACCGAGGTGGGTTACACCGACTACCAGTTCTATCAAGAAGAAGCGATTGCGTAACGTCTTTCGCCAAGCTCGAGTTGCTTTAGCGCAGAGACCAAACGAAGCCCCCTCGCGGGGGCTTTTTTATGTGTACATGCGATCTACAGGGCGCCATCATTTTTTCACAGCTGGAATACCATGAACTCAACCCAATTCATCAAAAGCAACCGGCCGCTGTATTGGCTGGCCTTAGGCACGTTTGCCGTCGGTACCGAAAGCTTCATGATCGCGGGCCTGCTTCCCGGAATGGCGACGGATCTTGGCGTTAGCGTGGCCATGGCGGGCCAGTTGGTCACTGTATTTGCTCTGGCCTATGCACTGAGCTCTCCAGTGCTGGCGGCGCTGACCGGGAACCTGAACCGGCGCAGGCTGCTGATCGGTGCCATGGCGTTATTTGCGGTGGCCAATCTGCTGGCCTTCACGGCCAGTGGCTATTGGTCGTTGATGGCCGCGAGAGTGGTGCTGGCACTCGCGGCTGCAGTGTATGTACCCGGTGCGAACGCACTGGCCAGCGTGGTCGTGCCGCCCGAACAGCGTGGCCGCGCCATAGGCATCGTCAACGGTGGCCTGTCGCTCGCCATTGCCCTGGGTGTTCCGGCGGGCACAGTGCTGGGGGCGGCAATGGGATGGCGCGCCACGTTCGGCAGCGTCGCGATTATTGCCGCGTTGGCCGTTGCCGGTTTGCTGATAGGCCTCCCACGCGAGATAGGAACCGGACTCGCCACTGCCAGCTTGCGCCAGCGCATTTCAACGGCGGCTCAGCCTGCGGTTTTGCATACGCTGCTGATCACTACGTTGTGGGCGATGGCGAGCTACACCACTTACACCTATCTCGCTCCGCTTTTTGAAGCCACCACCTTCATAAATGGTCCGGTGATAGGCTTCGTGCTATTTGGCTGGGGTGTTTCAGCCGCAATCGGCCTGGCCATCAGCGGCCGAGCGGTAGACCGCAAAGGTCCGCGCGCAGTGATCCTGCCAGCCTTGGCGACATCCACTACCGCGTTCGTCGTCCTGTCGCTGGCGCCGCACTTTATCGGTAAACAGTTTGCGATTGTGCCGATTGTCCTCGCCATCGCTGCCTGGGGCGTGGCGCATTGGGCTTTTTATCCTGCCCAGCAAACTACGCTGGTCGGCGTGGCTGGCGTTGCGAGCGCGCCAGTGGTGTTGTCGCTCAACGCCTCCTTCATGTACCTCGGTTTCTCACTGGGTGCGGGTCTCGGCTCTCTGACATTGCACTACAGCTCATTGGCCAACCTTGGCTTTGTCAGTGCCCTCTGCGCAGCAACGGCCTTGGCCTTGGCCTATACATCGGGTCGCCGACCTGCACCGCAACTTCAACCTTCAAATTAAATAATCTACACGCTCAAAAAGTAGCGTTCCAAGAATGAATAACGGCGGCCAATGGCCGCCGTTATTCTGCTGCGAAAAACTAGAAGCTTATACCTCAGCGTTGGAACCGAAGGTCCGGCGCAACGATTGCGGGGATTGACCATACACGCGCAGGAAGGCCCGACGCATACGCTCACGGTCGCCAAAGCCGGTCTCCGCGGCCACCGCTTCAAGCGTTAGTCGCCCCTGTTCGATCATCAATCGGGCGGCCTCCAGACGTAGATTCTCAATGGCCTTGGCGGGGGAGCTTCCGGTCTGCTCGCGAAAGCTTCGACTGAATTGCCGAGGACTCAGGCACGCCGCATCCGCCAGGTCTTCTACGGAAAGGTCGCGCCGCAGGTTTTTTCGAGCGAAGTCCAGCGACTGCTGAATGCGGTCGGAGCTCGGACTCAGTTCCAGCATCGCAGAATGCTGGGACTGCCCACCCGCGCGGCGATGATAAAGCACCAGCCGCTGCGAGACGGTCCGGGCCAGCGCGGCACCGTAATCCTTCTCGACCATACCGATGGTTAAATCGAGCGCAGCGGTCATGCCTGCCGAGGTCCAGATCTTGCCATCGATAATGAAGATGCGATCTTCTTCTACTTTAATTGCGGGGAATCTATCGCGCATTTCCTTGGCACGAGCCCAGTGCACTGTAGCTCGACGCCCATCGAGCAGACCGGACTCGGCAAGCGCGAAAGCGCCGACGCACAAAGCGCCTACCCGCCGGGAATTGGCATTGGCTTCAACCAGAAAGGAATGAATACCGTTCGACGCCGAACTGCGATCCATTGCACCGCTGATCAAGACGGTATCGAAATCAGTCTTGTTGAACTGCTGAGTATCAACCGAAGTGAACAGGGAGCTGGCGACCAAGCCACCATGCTCGGATAGCACACTAATGTCGTAGAGTTTTTCACCCGCGGCCAGGTTGGCAAACTCGAAAGCTGAAAGCGCAGCAAGGCTCATCACCTGAAAATCGGGCCGTACGATTAACGCCACACTTTGCATAAAAACTCCCGTTCGCCCAGTTGAACACTGGCTTGACGCATGAATGTCTGGTGACAGGCGAAACGTCAGCATGCGCGAAAATCGCGGGACTGCAAGCAGAACCGCGATTTCGAGGAGGTTAGCGTTTAGCGCCGGATAAATTCAGTAAGGCCGATACTGAGGTACGAGAAACTTCGGAATGCCAACATTTCCGCCATAAACTTGACCGGCCCAAGGCCGAAAATGATGGTTTTACGGCCTTTACCGACATACGGGCGTTCACTACTCTGGCCCTATTTCGTGCACTCGCCTTTGGAGCAAACCGCATGACTCATAAAGGCACGGCCGTTATAACCGGCGCTGGTACAGCAATAGGCATAGCTTTCGCCCACCGACTGACTCAGCGGGGCTACGACTTGATTTTAATTGCGGTGGATCGGCCGCAACTATTGACGCTTGCTACAGCGCTCACTGACTCCAGCGGACGATCGGTGGAAGTGCTGAATGCCGATTTGGCAGTGTCCGCCGAAGTTGTCCGCATCGAGGCCTTGTTAAGCCAGGACGCCAGTATCACATTGCTCATCAACCATCACGACATCACTGAGGAAAATGAGATAGGGGCCACAATCGCCTTGGGGATCACTGCTCCCGTACGCTTGTTCTACGCATTGGCAAATGGTTTCGTAAAGAGGGGCGCCGGAACGGTTATCAATCTGCTGCCCGTGTTCGAGGCGAGTTCCGATGCTGCCATTGAGTCGGCGAACAGCGCTTTTTTGCTCTCGCTATCCCACGCGCTGCGGCAGCATTTCAATAAAGTCGCAGTACGCGTTCAAGCAATTTTGTATGCAGGTTCACAGCAAACCCAATATCAAGGCGCAGTGGCCATTGTGGATGCCGCGTTAGAGGATTTTGATTCTGGAGAAGCCATCTCGCTACCCAAGTTTGCCGATCGGGTGATATGGAATAAATTCGAGGTTGCCCGACTGGAATTGCTCAGTCGGGTAGCAGGGGGGCCCAATATCGTCTCACCTGCACGTCTGCTCCATTGACCTAGGGTGGGTAGCGAATGCATGTCTCCCCGCTAAGTGATTACAGGCATCCTCGTCCAAATAGAGCGGATATCCGACCATCTTAGTTCAGGACCTTTGGGCACGACATAGGTCATCCTGTTAACCAAGCTGTTGGACGCGGCGCACCTATCCTGGTTTGCTAATGATGAAAATCCTCGGGTCGCTTCTGCCGGATAGACTGCTCATGACGGTGAGCCACTTTCCGCAAACGGCCGCTATGGGGCGATTTCGGCTTGGGACGACAGGCAGCTATTGGCCGATTCTGTTGAAAAAGTCGGCCATGGTTTGCGCGTCAGAGAAGTAAGCGTCCGAGATTGAAATCTTTACTTTTGGCAGTGGCTTGCGGACTCGGATTTCACGTAGCAGTGCGCAAAAAAGGCATTTTCACCATCCAATGAGCAGTCAGTTTTAGATGACGACTTTTTCAACAGAATCGGCCGATTTCAGCCTGTCGCGACCCTCAGTTATGTGGCTTGGGCTGGCGAGCAATTATCATTGAGAGCGGTATGGAGTGAGGATGTTAAATCCAGTCCGGGATACGACTACCGCCCCCTAATCTTTGAGGCTTCATTCGACACGACCCTGTTGCGCGCTCCGCGGTAACCGAATGCGGTTTAATGCCCAGGCGGGTGAGCCAAAGGGAAGTACCCACTTACATCGACTTGACCGATACCACTTCCACAAATCTGAATTTTTTTCTGGCTGTCTTAGTAGCTTCTTGTTCTGCAACTAGGGAGCTCAGCGTATCGGCCTCATGTACCATCTCGTGCATCTCGCCTTCAAATTCATTTCCCACACGGAGCGTGACTCTCAACCTAGGTGTGAAGCCTTTCGAGACTGACTTTTTCTTCTCTGCCTTCACCGGTTGCACGATCACAACATCCGGGACTGTGTCCTGCACGTCCGGGTGAATTGCCGGAGCAGAGGGCTCAGGATCACCGAATAGTGCCCGGCGCATCTCATCTTCCATCAATTCTGTATTCACGCTATTTCTCAGAAGGGTGTTATCTATACCTGATCGATTCTATTAGGATGACCAGACTCTGTTGTAAAGCGTCGCTGGGGTGAGAACGAACCATTGCGGTCTGTCACGAAGGCTGCAATCGACTCTGAGCGGGCGCTAGTAAACGTTCGTTGGGCGGGCTTTCAAGGCCGCACTGAGCGCTGTGTTCAGCGAAGAACAATGCTAATCGATGGGGCTCTGTGACTCCGTCACACCAGTTGAGCAGAATGTGAGAAAGCCGCGCTTACGAGAGCGGTGAACTGTAGTGTTTTATACTGTTTTTTGCTGAGCAATGACCGCTTCCGCGTCCTGTATGGAAGCGCTCGCTTCTTTGAGCGGAACTTCACCTACTGAGAGGGAGCGTTCGATCAATAACTCGCTGCCCCTGTCTTTTAATAGCGCTTGTAACCGCTGAAACTCGCTACACCAAATAGTTTCAATATCTCGATCCCGGGTTTTGTCACGGTCACCGCTGAGAGCTACTGCACGAACCTGCAGACGACCATTGTCGGCCTTGCCGCCAACTTCTACGCCATAACCGGGAGTGGCTACTTTGCGCAGCACGACCTTACCAGTTTCCGCCCAAGCGGTCGCCATGCCTTCGCGTACTTCGTAACCGAGGCTGGCCAATCCACTTAGCACGGCTTCGCGGCGGGCCAGGGCTGCCTCTGCCTGCAAATGGGTCCCGACAAAGGCTTCACACTGCTCGGTCAGTCCCGCAATCGTCTCTAGGTTGGTGACGGTAGTACAGGTGCTGATTTGACTTAACAGCGCGGTATAGTCAGTACCTGCCTGTGTTCCCATTTCACTGGCCAAGTCCTGTAGCCGTTCGAGGCTCTCTCGCTTGTTTTTGAATGTACGAGTGGATGAGGCCAAGTCGAGGACGAGACTGTCGAGCAGCAGATTACGCCGTTGCGATTCGGGTTCCGCCTCGGCTCTTTCCTGCGCGTGAAGGAATGACGCGGCGCTGTCGATACCCTGCAGCAGCTGCAGTTCAGCGATGTGTCGGTTTATGCGTTGCAGGCGTATATCGGGCAACGTATCAGGGTGTCGGGCAGCCATCCATTCGCTCAAGGAGTTCGGAGTGTCATCGACCTTGAGTTGCTGTGCCAAGGCTCGCTGGGCTTCGCTGAGCGTCTCTTTCTGATCGGCCTTGGCCAATTGGGCGAAACCCGCAGCCAGCAGACGCTCGCCATCTTCCTTGATGATGCCGTTGGCTAATTGCGTGAGAGAACGCAACACGTCTTGATCGGTGCCTTCGGAGCGCGCTTGCAATGCCTCAAGCAATGTTGCGGCGTTCTCCTTAAGGCGTAGTTCGCGTTGGCGTCGCTGAGCGGCACGAATTATCGCGCGTTCTTCGCGATCCTCCAGGTCTCGGCGTAGGTGCTCGATCTCGGCTGGTACGGCCTTCTGCAGCTCAGCAAAGCGCTCTTGCGCCAACAGAGCGCGCAGGCGATCGCGTCGGGCGAAGGTGGCGACGCACTCGAGTTCGTTCAGCTCTCCGACTTTACTGGCTTGCGCCTGCCAACGTGCCAAGACCAGCTCCAGGCGTTGTAGGTGGCCTTCGCAGATGGCGATGATTTCTTCCCGGGTGACAATGCGAACGACCTTCGGACCACTCATAGGCAGGTTTCCGTATCGGCTGTAGTGGGCGTCTGTTGCGACGGGGGCGTGGCCTGCATGGCCTGTTCAATGGCTTCACGCAGGCGTGCTCGCTCGCTTTCACCATTGTGATACCAAGCCTGTGACGAGACTCGGTGAATATGAGGGATGGCACGGTGCAGTACGGTCGGACGCCAGATTTCCCGGGCGCGGGCGCGCTCTAGCAGTGCGTGGCACGGGGCATCGCATTCGATGCCGATGCCGTATAGGCCCGTGTTGGCGTTCTCGATGGCGAAGTCGAGACCGAAGGCGTCGCCCTCGCTGGCAGGGGCGGCCTGCCAGCCCAGGGAGTGAATAAACTCGCCGACCAGTCTGACGAAACCATCACGGCGTTGGCCTTGTTCTCGTTGCTGGCCGTTTCGGTCTGTCTGCAGGCGCTCAAGCAGTTTACCGCTGCTACCGAACTCACCCGCGGAGAGAGCGCGCGCGTACTCCAGATAGCCTTGCAAGTAGTCACGCGGGCTGATCGGCGCGCGATGTGTGTTGAGCATGTCGGAGATATCGGCGATCGGCATCGAGGTGATCATCACC
Source organism: Pseudomonas sp. P1_F1_2 (assembly GCF_056405815.1). Lineage (NCBI taxonomy): Bacteria > Pseudomonadati > Pseudomonadota > Gammaproteobacteria > Pseudomonadales > Pseudomonadaceae > Pseudomonas > Pseudomonas sp. P1_F1_2. The sequence continues at coordinate 64,430 of NZ_JBFUBK010000016.1, forward strand.
ACCTTGCGTCGTGCACGGGTCACCGCCACATTGAGGCGACGCTCGCCGCCGGTCTGTCCGAGCACACCAAAGCTGCGACGGAAGGTGCCTTGACTGTTGCGACCGAAAGTCGAAGAGAAGACGATGACGTCGCGCTCATCGCCCTGTACGTTTTCCACGTTTTTGACGAACACTGACATATCCTCGCCGTCCTCACTGCGTTCGCGCTCTTCGGTGTAGGCAGCACGGAAAAATTCGTCCTGTTCCGCACGCTGCTCCAAGTGCTCCTCGATTAACTCTGCCTGCTTTCGGTTGAACGTGACCACGCCGACCGAGGGACGTAGATCGTAGGGTTGCTGCCAGAGTTCATTGAGATACTCGACGACACGTTCGGCTTCCTCGGCGTTACTCTGGTTCTGGTATAGCCCCCCAACCTCGATCAGCTCCAGAGGCTTGATACGCAGGATGTTCGCTTGCGGATGACGGACCGGGACGTTAAGACGGTTGCCGTAGAATGAGGCATTGGAGAAGCCGATCAACTCGCGGTAGGCCGAGCGGTAGTGGATCTGCAATGTTGTGTTGGGCAGGGCGGTGCGCGCCAATTGCAACAAGTCAGGGCAGTCCTTGATCTCGCGACGATTCCAAGTGTCTTCGAAGGCTTCGCGTTGTTCCTCGTCAGCGTCAGCGTCAGGCTCGTCGCCATCGAATGTTTCGGCTTCGTCGCTTTCGATGCGGCTGGAGAAAAAAGCAGTCGGCGGCATCTGTTTCTCGTCGCCGCTGACCACGGTGATTTGACCTCTAAACAGGGTGGGCAAGGCGAATTCCACAGGCATCTGCGATGCTTCGTCGTAGATCACGGTATCGAACAGCCCGGCCTTAAGCGGCAGCACACGGCTGGCCACGTCCGGATTCATCAACCATACCGGACGTAGGCTCATTAGGCCGAGGTGGCTGCCCAGTTCGATGAATTCGCGCAGGCGCCGCGAGCGCTTGCCCGTTAGTCGGGTGACGTCCTCCCACTGTTTGTGATTGCCTAGGCGAGTAAGGTCGATGCCGTTGGCGAGTAACTCTCGGTTGAGCACACGCATCTGCGCATCGGCTTGAGCGAGGCTGGCCACTTTGGCCCGAGCCTCATCCTGACTGAACAGCAGTTCGGGGTGGGCCTGTTCAAGTCGATGTTTCCAACCTAGTCGCGCTTCGCGATTAAGCAACCGTCTTACGGCAGCCTCCAGTTGCTCGGGGGCGATGCCGTCCAATTGCTCCTGGCGCTGTCTCAGCAGTGCGAGTAGCTCCAGATCCGGCTCGGCCAGCTGACTAGCGCGGCCACGGAATGACTGATAGGCGGCGAGAAACGGCTGCGCCTCATGCAGGCGATCAAGCGTCAATTGATTGTTCAGGTTGTGCGCGATGGCGTGTTGCAGTTGTTGCACCAGCTCATCGCCCAGCCAATCCCCTAGCACTTTGAGCTGGTCAAGGCTGGACTGGCGGACCCCGTAGCGCATCAACGAGGCGTCGAGATTGTTGAGAAGCGCCTCGAGGTGTCGCTTGTCTCCAGCCAGGACGGCCTCGTCGGCTTCCTCAGGGCGCGGCGATTGCGCTATGGCGTGGGCCAGCGCCTGGATCTCTAGTAGGTGACGGATGTCGCTCTTCACTGTGCTGACCAACTCCAGGCAGGCTTGCTGGCTCACGGTCTCCAGCTCTAGTACCTGATGCAGTGTCGCCAACTCGGCGCGCAGAGGACGCCACTGAATTTCCAGGTGGATCGCGGCGTGCAGAGTAGGGAGGACATCAGCAGCGAGACTTTGCCCTTGCTCTTGAAGAACGTTGCGCAAGCGCTTGCGCCGCAGCAGATGCAACGGGTTGATGTTCGCCAGCCAGGTTCGGGTAGCCATGACCTTGGCGCAGTCGTGCGCCAAATGCCTGAGTGTCTTGCTCTCAACCAGACTCAGTGCTGGCGATAGCGTGGCTGCGTAGTGGCCCTGGTCCAACTGACCGAGCTGCTGATCGAGCTGGCGTAGTTCGCCGAGAATCGACTCACCTCTCGGCGCCTGGCCAACTTCGCGGCTGCGGAACAATGGCAGCCAGCGCGCCAAGCTTAGGCGTTGCTCTTCTTTCAAACCGAGCAGAGTAGCGACATGGGATGCTATCCAACTACGGTACGGCGTCGGATCGTCGATTTCGAAGCTGGCCGAATGCGTCTGCAGCGTGGCCTGACGGTTAATCTCGGCCTGGGTGAAACTGTTCAGGTTGTCAGTGAAGGCCTGCAAGGTCGCACGGTCGGCGGCGAATGGCTTCAACTGCTTCAACAGGCTGCCTTCGAAGCGAGAGGGTAGCCATAGACGTATCAGAGGGGCGCAGTTTTCCTCTAAACGCGTCAGGCTGGCGAGGTCGAGTGTTACCAAGCGTTGACGTAAGGCCGGGAACTCGATTGGCTCAGGACCTGCCTCCAATTCAATCAGCTCGCCGAGCAGTTGGCGATAACTAAGACCGGTGCTTTCATCGAGACGGTGCAAGCTCTGGTGGAAGCGGTCGAGTTCACCCTCCAGGGCTTCGATACGGGCAGCGATCTGCTCGCGTTGTCTCTGCCAGCTTGGCGGCCGAGTGCCGTCGGTGAACAAACGCTCCAGCTGTTCGCGGATGCTACGGATAACGGGCTCGCGGTCGCGGTTGACGTCATTGAGCATAACGATGCGTTGGCCCAGACCTTCAGCCACCAGGCGTTTGTACACCACTTCTAGCGCGGCATGCTTCTGGCAAACAACAAGCAGGCTGCGCTGACGGCCGATGGCGTCGGCGACCATATTGACGATGGTCTGGCTCTTACCTGTACCAGGCGGCCCCTCAACAAGTAGCCCTGGACTATGTCGTGACTGGATCACCGCCGCTTCCTGGGAGGGGTCGCTGGCAACAGTGAAGTACCGCTGCAACTCGTTTGGTGGTGTCACAGGCACAGCTGCATCGGCTACTTTGAGGCGCAATGCTGTTTCCAGGCCGGTGCCGACAGGCGACAGATTCTTCAGCTGGCGCAAGTCTTCGCCGATCGCCTGCCCCATGAAAGTCACATGAAAAAGTACCGCAGCGCAGCTCAGTTCATCTTGGTAAGGAGCAATTTCCACGGTACTGGGCGGTAAACTGCCGAGCGCCCGCGAGCGAACGGTAGCGAGCATACCGAAGGCATCCATCACATCCGCCACGCGGATCGACGAGCGACCTAGTAGTTCATCGGCGGTTTTACGCCAACGCTTGAAGGTTTCGGCACCGAGCACGCTTTCCAAGGCAGGGTTGAGCCGAACTTCTTCACGCTCGCTGTCAAACGCCAGGGCGGCGTGCCCCCGGCTGCCCAGTTCAAGCTGCAGCTTAACTGGCCACAGCAACAACGGGATGATCCGCGTACGCGTGGTACCGCGTGCATCGCGGTTGAGCAGGAATGGGAAACCTAAATAAAGGCCATCGATACCGGTGTCGCGTTTGTACAGCGCGCTCTGCCGGTATAGGGCATGCAGGCGTGATTCCAGTTGGCTGTTGAGCTGGAAGCTTTCCGGGTCCAGGTTCACCGCATTGGCATTGCGCTGCAACAGATGGTCGAGCAAGGCTGCGGCCGGACTGCGTTCGCTGTTCAGTTCGTTGACGTCGACGCGGGCGGTGGTCTTGCCAATGCTCATGCGCACCAACGGACCGCGCATCACGGCGGTCACTACCTTCTTCTCGAAGAACTCGAGGATCTGCGACACATACTGCTGTTTCTGTGGCTCCAGCCACTGGTTGGACGGAATGGCCAGCAGTACCAACATCTGAGCCAATGGCATGCGCCGCTCCAGACGGAAGTGCTCGGCCCATTGGTCCACTGTCGCCACGCCGCAGCGGGCGAAGCCGCGAATGCGTTCATCGACAATACGGTACAACTCCAGACGTGAATGCAGCAGCAGTTCACCCGCAGTCTCAGTATCGAACCAGCTGACGTCGGCGGTCTTGGCTAGTTCGGCGGCCTCCTCGATGATCGAGCTGGCCGAACGGAACTGGCTAATCGCGGCACTGAGCAGCACAATTAGATCCTCTTCCGCGATTACCCGTCGCTCTGAAAGTGACAGCAGCCCCGGGTGATCGGTGTCGGGAAGTAGTCGTTGGCGCTCCTGCCACTGCGTCGCCAACTTGGCACGCGAGGTCGATAGCAAGTAAATCCGTAACGGCTCCTCGACCAGCTCGATATGTTGATGCAAGGCACGCTGACGGACACTTTCCGCGCGGGTCTTCAGGCGTGACAGCCAATGGTCAGTCTGTAGCTGCTCGAGCAAGTCTGGAACCGAACCGCTGATCAGGCGATAGCCTTCCAGGGGGTGTTCGAGCAACCATCCTGGGGTCACGATCTCGCCGCGATGGATTAAGGGGATTTCTGGATTGAGAGCCTTCAGTGCCAGCATCAGGCGGAAGTCGTCCTCGATGCCTTCGTGTTGAACGATCTGACGCAAACCTGCGACCAGGGAAGGCGCCAAGCTGACCTGCTCGGCCCAGGTCACTATTACCCCACGAAGCAGGTGGTCGAGCGCCTGTTGCCAGTTGTCCGTCTGTGCCGCTGCTAGGGCGAATACGCCGGGCAAGTGATAGCGGCGCGGTCCTAACTGCAGCGTAGCGCCTTCGCCCTCATCATTCTGTTGAACGGAGGAGGGCGGTGCCTCTACCGCAATACCGTTAAGCCAGGCCTCGACCTCCGGCCATTGCCAGCGCTGGTGGCGGTCGCGCGCCAACAGCCCACGCAGCAGCAAATGGAGTTGCGGGTCGAGGTCGTCAGGGATCGGCACGCCGTTTGCCAGTACGTGGATCAGGAAGGCATTGGCATTGATGCCACTGAAGCAGGCACCCTGCGTCAGTTGCTCGAGCAGAATCATGCCCATGCTCCACCAGTCTGAAGCGGCTGCAACGCCACCTGCAATGGCCTCTGGAGCCATGTAACGACTGGTTTCTAGGGGCGAGACGATATCTAGGTCGAACTCCGACAGGCGTGCCGAGCCGAAGCCGCTGATCACCAGGTCCAGCGGTTCGCGGGAGCGAACGAGAAGACTGGCGGGGCGCAGGTCGCGATGGCGCAGGCCGGCCTCATTGAACACATGCAGCGCCTGGCCCAATTCGCTAACTACGTGACGTACGCTGGCGTTATCGCGAATGACACTGCCAAGGTCAGCCAGGGTCCCACCGCTAAGTTCCTCAATAACTTCGTAGGCGCGATCATTCCAGCGACCGGTGACGATGATCTCGGGTACATGCTCGCGCGGCAACCGGCGTATCACATCGTAGATCACTGGATCCGGCTCAGAGCCGGATCGATACAAGGTCAATACCGCTTGTTGCGCGGTTTCGTTGTGCTCCACGAGGTAGCGCTCACGAACGCCGTCGGTGTTGCTGATTTCTCGAACCAAGCGCCAGCCATCGATCAGGGTTTCCGTGACTGCTTCTGATTCCCCGCTGTCTGGCACGGAAGCGGAAGGTACCGATTGCGCGAGCTCGCCGCCACATTCGTGGCACATAAGGTCGCCTAGGTCCATCGGGTGACCATTTTCACAAAGCAAGACCGTTGCGTTGTCCGGTGCTGGGCTCACTCTGGTGATGGTCTCCTGGGTCGTAATGGCCTGGGGGCGCCATCCTTCAGGGTGGATGGGTTCTCCAGCGAGATCCCAGCCACACGCCGTCTCGAAGATGGATCCCTCGCAGAACATCTCCAGAAGCGAGCGCTCGGTGTTGCAATTGGGGCAGAAACGAATCATGGGGTACTCCATTCAGCGGCGTCGCGATGCGTGTGCGCTGATCTGTAATTGATGGCCCTGGTCCTGCAGCAGGTCGCGCAAACGCAGCAAATCACCGCGCCGAGGAATACCGGCCATCCACACGCTGCCCGTTTCGTCGAACATTAGGTCGAGTGCCTTGTCGGTGGTCATCAGTAGGCGTTCAAAGTCGCCCAAGCGCGCCCGACCCAAGGGGGTAAGCAAGTTAAGGCGTTGGTTGTCACTTCCGCGCAGAGCCATAGTTTGGCTGATGGCTTCGTCGTAGGGGTCGCTGATCAACGCATCGATCAGGCCGCTGGCCTGGCGCAGTTGGTCATCGAGGTGTTCCAGGGAATAACCGCTGTAAACGAGAATATCGACCTGACTAAGACGACGCAGGCCTTGGAGCAGGCGGATCAAGGCATCAAACTGATCGAACGGTTCGCCGCCTGAAATCGTGATGCCGTCTGCCACGTTCAGCCAGGGCGTAATCTGTTCCAGCAGTTGTGCCGTCGACAGTCGACGCTGCCCTGGTCCCCATGTATCGGCAGAAATACAGCCAGGACATCGGATGCTGCAGCCTTGAAACCAGATGCCCAGGCGCTGGCCGGGGCCCAGGGTAGTGACCGGAAAATGCACGCGCGACAGGCTCAAGTCCATGCTCAATGACGTTCCATCATCAGTCCACTATTAGTCAACTTGGTGATCGTAAAATGTTCACCTGGCTGCGCATCCTGGTCGAACAACGCTCGCGACAAGGGGTTGAGCAGGCGTGCTTCCAACTGGTTGCGGATACCCCGTCCACCGTTGGATAGGTCCTGCAAGCAAAGGCTGTGCAAGGTTTGGCGTGCCTCGGCTGTCAATTCTATAAACAGCTCCTGTCCCTGGAGGTCGCTAAAGGTAGCGTTGACCATCTGCTCGAAGATTTGTACGGCGACATCCTCGCGGATAAAGTCGAAGACGATAATGTTCTCGCCAATACGATTGAGAATTTCCGGTCGGTTAAGCACCAGCTTGAAATGCCGGTCGATCTCGCTATGCACCTTGTTCTGAACCTGTTCGAAGGCTTCGCCAGGCAGCACATTAGCCACCCGTTCGCCGTTGTCGCCTTGACGGTAGATGCCCAGGTTGGAGGTGAACACAATCAGTGCTTCAGAGAAGTACACTCGATCTCCGCGGCCGGAGGTGAGTACACCGTCATCAAGGATCTGCAGAAATTTGTCGAGGATGCGAGGGTGGGCTTTTTCAATTTCATCGAATAGCACTACGCTGAACGGTTTCTCCCGAATCGCATTGGTCAACTCGCCGCCGACGTCATAGCCAACGTAGCCGGGCGGTGCGCCGATCAAGCGCTGATCTGCATGTTCAGCACTAAATTCTGACATGTCGAAGCGTATATACGCGCTTTCTTCGCCAAACAGCAGACTGGTGATGGTCTTGGCCAATTCAGTTTTGCCCACCCCGGTCGGGCCGGCGAGGAAGGCCACGCCCCTGGGCCGATTGCCCTTGCGGGCGGCGCCGACACCGGTCATCGCGCGCTTGACGATGTCGAGCATGTGAGTCACTGCATGCTCTTGGCCTTTGACCCGCTGGTGAACGATGGCGTCTGCCTGGCGAATTCGCTGACGATCAATTTTTAGCCAAGGGTCTTCGGTAACACCGATCTTATAGCGGCGCACGGCATCGGCGATCTTTTCCATAGGTACACTCTCTACCCGTGCCAATTGCGCGATGGCACTGAGATCGAGCAACAACAGCCCCTCAGTGTTTTGCACAAACGCTTCAACAGCCTGGGTAGTGGTTTCTTCGCTGGCGCCCTGACTACCTGTGAGCGCTTTTAGCAGAGCGGGCGCGAGTGCTCGGCGGAAAACTTGATCAGGTTTGGACACCGGAATATGGCGAAGGCGTGGGTTGTCGACCAAAAACCAATCAGGTAGATCACCTTCCTTTTCCACTAGCCAGATCAGAGAGTTAAAGAACGGTTTACGCAACTCAGTCGCAGGACGGCTACGGGCCTGATGGGATTGCACAAGAGCTTGGGTGAACAGTTGGTGTTCAGCAGCGTTGAGTGAATCGTTACGCATTACTAGGCGCGAAGCGAAGTCAACCAACAGCGCGACGGGCTCGCCGGTTCGGCCCACCAGGCGCGGTAAGGTGGCGCTTAACAGATCGATACCTGCTGGCGCGACCCCGTCAATTAGGGTCAAACCAAGTTCCTGCATGAATGTCTGGCCAGTTGCAGGATCAGTACCGGGCTTACCAATGGACCGGAAACCGGATACCGGGTCCCAGACAAGCACGTGGGCATAGCCTGCATCGAGCAGGGCATTACAAAGGGTCTGATTGAAGCTCTGCGCGGTTACTGTCCCAGGTGTCACTTCGCTTGCTTGCAGATCGCGAATGTTGCCTGACAGTACGAATTGGCTCTTCAGCGGCAGGAAGCGCAACAGGTCGCGCAGCCAACGTGGGCTTTCAAATATCTTAGTCCCTGACATATTTCAGCTCGTAACATTCGGCGGATACACGCAGGGTATTGCTCACTGCAGGTATTTTCCAGCCCAACTCAACCAAAGCTTTGGGAAATGATAGGAGGTCAATAAGATTGGTCGCTGTGTTTGTCCTCGGATAGTCGACTCTGGAGAGAGGAGCGATCAATATATGTACTTGAGCAAAATGGATTTCGAAGGCGATTCCAAGTCAAAAAAAACCGCACAGGGAAGCAGGTTTGGGTTCTTACCGGTTTTCGAAAAATCGAGGCCGTTCTGACGAGTAGAGCAAAGTTCAGGGCGAGGACGATGTATTGTGCTTCGGCTTCAGGACTATCGCGCCATCTACCATCTCGATGGTCAACTCGTCCCCAAGACCTAAACCTAATCTCGCAAGCAATTCTGGCGGCAGATCAACGATGACGTCGCCAGTTCCATCCGCGGTTTCCTGGCATTTGACTGTCCAGCGTTCGTTTTCGCTCATGATCGTTTGACTCTCATTCCATCGTAGGGGGCGTTTCATTATGCTCATGCTTAGTTCTACTCGGACGGATATTACCGGCCGTCGATGGACGGTCGCTACCTGTCGCGAAAGGTGCACGGAAAATGCCGAACAAGAGGGTGCCCTATGTTTGCTGAAATTTTGCGTGAGGATGCATATGGTGCCTACCGGGTGCGGTTGGAAGCACTTCTCCATATTCCCACGGACGCTTCAGATCGGGACATCCACGAACTGATCGAAGCTGGTTTCTCGGCTAGTAATGTCAAAGCCCTTTGCGACTTTGGCAGAATGAGTCCGCTAGAGCGCGACCAGATAATTTCGCCCCAAGCTCTCAAAACCAAGCTGGGGCGCGGCCAGCGATTGACGGTGGACGAGAGCGATCGCCTGTTTCGTGTTGCACGCATCATCGCCGTGGCCCAGACGCTCTTTGGGGTCGACGAAAAGGCCAAGCGCTGGCTCTCCAAGTCTAAGGATCGCTTTTCGGGTAAAAGCCCATTTGCGATGCTTTCAACCATCGGGCACCCGCCGGGTTGAGGAGATGCTGATTCAGTTAGCAGAAGGGTTGGCATTCTGATTCTATGGCGCATTAGCGCTTTGCAGATAGACAGGCTGCGGGGAGAGGCTGATCAACGGCAGGTGACATATCGCCGTAAAACCAGTCGCCTACCTGACCAGCACGCCATCGGGGCCATGCTGGAGATTCTCGTATACCTTGAGATTGACTAGGGGACTTCCCCGGAAACCTCAAGTTGCTCAAGATCGATATACCTGACTCAGTGCGAGACGCAAGACAACGCTCCGCAATAATTCGACATCACCGGCTCCGAGCTAAGAGTTTTGGTCCGTGTTGATTTCACGCCGAATACGTTCAAGCAACGCGTCTAAATCCGTATCAGGCTCGAGGAGCAAAAAACTCTCAAGAAGAAGGGTAAGCGGGTGTACCCCCATTCTACCTGCAAGCTCCGATGCCTTCTCCAGCGTGACATTTTTAAGGCCACGTTCAAGGGTGCTGAGATATGTCCTGCTGCTGACAATTCCAAAATCTTCTTGGGTCAAACCCCGACGAAGACGTGTATTACGTAACGCAATAGCGAACGCTTCCCTCAGTTCCATTTTGTTTCACTCACAAAAGGAACGATGAAGCCTTTTTGAACTCTATAGAGCTACAATCTATAGTGTTCATTTTGGGAGGGGTTTATGCCCGCACTTCAGATTAGCGCCAGTCAGTTAATCGACAAGGCTCTGCCTAACGTCGTCAGGCAAAGATGGGTTGCTGCAACGCCACAGCTTCCCTTTGACTACGAAGTAACGTCCATCAGGTGTCGTTGGGTACATGTCTGAAGTTCCACTCGGATTTTCGTTGTAATGGACACCAGCAACGGTTCTGTTCTGAGCAAATGGATGGGGCCGACGTGTGATGCGCAGCATTCCCCATAACATGGAAAATTGCTATCGCCATCCAAGCGGCGATCATGCTGAAGAAGGTCACTGTAAAGCTCATAAATCTCTCCCATCGCTTTGTCGTCTTCCAGTTCTCCTAATAGGTGACTTTGTGCAAGCGGTGAGATTCAAATCATTGGAGGATATTTGAGCTCTTGGCTTGGTGGTTGGTGTAGGGCTCTCTTTTTGGTGTAACGTTAGAGCATTAATCCAGAAGAGGTTTTCCATGTCCAAGCTCGCTGAATACCGTCAACTTGAAAAACATCTAGCCGAACAGCTCGCAGCACTTGAAACTTTAAAAGGGGATGCGGGCCTTAAACAGGAAATCGAATTCGAAACGAAACTGCGCGCTTTGCTCGCCAAATATGGTTACAGCTTGAAAGACGTGGTCAATTTGCTTGATCCTCAAGCTAGTCGCCGCGCTCCAGCCACCGAATCTAAAGCGGGCAGCCGCAAGCCTCGCCAAGTGAAGATTTACAAGAATCCTGAATCTGGTGAAGTCGTGGAAACCAAAGGTGGCAACCACAAAATCCTGAAAGAATGGAAAGCGAAATACGGTGCAGACAAGGTTGAATCCTGGCTGAGCATGTGATTTCGGATTGAGTAAAAAAGGGCCCTGAACAGACTGTGTGAAAACCTAGCAATCTGCGCAAAGCTCAAAGAAAATGCTCCGTATCGAAAGATACGGAGCATTTTTCGTTATGGCTTACATCCAAGGTGAGTCCCGTAGCCAGACCAGTCTGTTCCCGGTCTCGCTGGAAGAACTGATCCCCGAGGATCATCTCGTTCGGGTTATTGACCTGTACGTCGCCAAGCTGGATCTGGTGCAACTG